>CBDURI010000018.1:0-18502 GCA_965369435.1 uncultured bacterium | reverse complement strand
GCGAATGGCTGGCCTTCTTCGATGCCGAAGGGTGGCAGCTTGTCCGTGTCGTCCACCTCACGGTACGGCACCAAGGGCTGCGCCTTGTCGATGGGATAGTCCTTGCGAAGCGGGTGCCCCACGAACTCCTCGTAGAGAAGGATGCGCCGCATGTCGGGATGGCCGCTGAACTTGATCCCGAACATGTCCCAGACCTCTCGTTCGGCCCAGTTTGCCCCAGACCAGACCTCGCTGAGCGTGCCGGGCTCTTCGCCGTCTTTGACGTACGTACGCATCCGAATGCGCGCCCCCGTCACCGACGAGCGCAGCATGAGCACCACATCGAAGCGCGCCGACTCGCGCTCGGGGTAATCGATCGCGGTCAGGTCGATGAAGTGGTCCATTTGCAGGTCCCCATCGTCCTTCATGAACTGCCCGACCTCCACCCAATCCGCGACGGCGATCACGAGCTCGTGGTCGCCGAAGGCGTCGCTCGTTTCGAGCACGCGTTCCTCAAACTGAGCTTTGAGCCGGTCGACGACCGCCTGGGTCATGAGTGGCCCTCCCCGGTCCGACCGGGGGCGCGCTCGGGCACGAGCCTCGGCGGCACGATGATGGGTTTGCGATCGTTGGCCTGGATCTTGTCCTGAAGGAGCATCAGCGCGTCGAGAACGGCTTCGGGGCGAGGCGGACAACCTGGGATGTACACATCGACGGGGATCACTTTGTCGACCCCAGGAATTGTCGCGTAGTTGTCGTAGAAGCCGCCGCACGAGGCACAGGTGCCGAAGGCGATGACCCACTTCGGGTCTGCCATCTGCTCCCAGATGCGACGAACGACCGGGCCCTGCCGCTGGCTGATCGTCCCGACGATCCAAAGGACGTCCGATTGCCGGGGGCTGAAGCGCGGGGCCTCCGCACCGAAGCGCGCGATGTCGTATCGGGGCGCGGCTGTCGCCATGAACTCCATGCCGCAGCAAGCCGTGACGAACGGGTACTGGAAGAGGGACCATTTGCGTGCCCACTGAAGCAGGTCACTCAGCCGCGTCGTGACCGCAACCTCGCCGCCGCCACCGATGACCTTCAGCTCTCCCATTCGAGCGCACCCTTTCTCCACGCGTACACGAGCGTCACGCCAAGAACGACGATGAACAGCAGCATCTCGACAAAGCCGAGCCATCCAAGCTCCCGGAAGAGGCTCGCCCACGGGTAGAGGAACACGGCCTCGACATCGAAGACGACGAAGAGAATGGCCGTGAGGTAGAACTTGATGCTCAACCGGATGTGGCTTGCGCCCGTAGTTTCCGAGCCCGACTCGTAGGGAATCGCCTTCTCGGCCGTCATGTTCTTGGGCCCGAGGACCGTGGTGAGGGCGAAGACGCCGACCGCGACGAGCGAGGCGATGCCAAGCATCAGGAACATCGGTAAATAGGCCGAGAACATAGAGAGACGGACTCCGAGACGGGGCTGATAGCGCCAGTCGAGGGTTGCTTAGTATCACCCTCAGGGAGTGTCAATGAAGGTCGGCGCGTGGTACGCGCTACGCGCGGCGGCGGCGAATCGCCCAAACGAGGCCGGCGCCCAAAAGCCAGAGTCCGACCGGCGCCCGGCCGACGCCTGGGCGCGTGATTTCGCAGCCCGAACCCGAGTCGACGAGGTCACTCCCTGCCGTCGGCCCCCCGACGGACTCGCTCGGGACCTCGGGGTCGGGGGCCGGGTCAGGTTCTGAGTCCGGATCGGGTTGCGCTTTCGCGATACGCAGGCGGAGTGCCGGATCGCCGAGGAGCATGTACACCCGATGAAGGGACACCGGCGCGCCGCGGGCGGCCTGATGGGCCTGGATCATGGCATCGCCGATCGTTTCGGCGTCCGAGGCGAACACCGCCTCTGTAAATGCGGTCCGAAGGGCGTCGGTGTCCACGTGATTGGACCAGCCGGTCGCACTGAACACCCCGGCGCTGCTTCCCGCCGTCACCAGCTGCTCCCCGAGCGAGAAGAAGCCCGGAATGTCGAATCGGTTGATGTTGCAGCTCCAGCCAAGGACGACCGGCACGCTCTGCATCTCCGCGAGAGCGGGGACGTCCTCTGACGCCAGCCAGCCTTCGGTCGCCATCCGATCGAGCCCGCCGTGTCCGACGTAGCTCACCCAGGCCAACGAGCCCTGCCACATCGAGAACAATCGCTCGCGGGCGTCTTCGAGGGCGTCGATGTTCAGATCGATCGTCTGTGTGCGCTCCGGGACTGTCCACCCTGCAAGGATCTCGGCCGCGGCGGCGAACTCGGCGTGCGAGGAATCATCAGCCGCGAACAGGGCGCCGAGCGACTGATGATTGGCTTCAAAGGACTGGATCGCTTCGACGACGCGCTCGAGCTCCTCCCCGGTGCTGATCGGCAAACGGCCGATCGCGACCTCCGGCACACCGTCGAAGCCGACCAGATCACCCAGCATCGAGTCCGAGGGAAACAGCCCGCCGTCGGTCGGCGCCAGCGCGGACGGAACCCAGTTGCCGCCGAGACCCAATAGGTCGCGGTAGTCGAGGCTCCCCTTCCCGATCAACACGGCGAACCGTGGACTCACGTCCCAATGTCCCCGCGCAAACGACAGGAAGCGTCGAACCGCGAGGGGATCGGCCTCGCCGTCGGCAAACTCCCAATACAGGTCCTCGATGTCGACCAGCAAGACGCGATAGCCGTCGGCTTCACGAAGATCGACCAGCGCCTGCGCCTCTGCAAGCAAATGGGTCGCGGCGATGACCACGTAATCCGCGTTGTGCTGCGTGGCTCGCAGGTCGGTCGCGAAGCGCGGGGTCACCTCGAGTGGGCTCGAGATGCTCCCGGGCGCGGCTGCGAGGAAACGAAGGCCCGCCCCTTGGGCCGCGAAGCGGAGCTGCCCTGACTCGTCGAGCGCCACCTCGCCGTAGTACTTGGGCGATGCCGGGTCGGTGACGTCGTAGAGATACACCGTGTCCGAGCTGAGCCCGCTGACCGAGTGCTCGCCGTCCGCCGCTCCGCCGAAACGAAACACGGGCTCGGCCGTTTCAGCGCCGCGAATGTAATCCACTTCGACCGCATCGACGTAGAGAACCGGCGGCGCCTCTCCGGCCACATGATGCTGCACGACGAGCTCGTTCTCGAGCGTCGCCGGAACATCCGCGAGCGACACGGTGATCGTGTGACGCGTTCTCCCGAACAAGTCGAAGACGCCGAGGCTCTGCCCGTCCCATAGGAGCTCGACGCGATGCGGCTGCTCGGGATGCTCCGTCGCGCCATGCACGTAGACGCGTAGCTCATCCGCCCCGGGTCCGCTGAGCGCGGGCAAGGGCACGGGGATCACGGCCTGGTCGTCGGGGCCCAGCGCGTGCCAGAAGAAGAGGTCCTCTCTCGGATCGGGACCACCTGTCGGCCCCGGAAAGACGTTCTCCTCGAGCCGCCGCGTATCGACGTACGTATGTGGCTCGGCGGCGACGCCTCCGACGAAGGCGGGCGCCTCCATCTGCGCACCCGGTTCGATCGACAACAGGTACCGGTGATTGCGGGAGAACGGCGAGCGGATCTCGGACGCCACGAACCGGAGCGCGGCCCCATCGTCGACCGCATGCCACGCCACCGACTCGCCGAGGAGCCGCAGATGAAGTCCGCCGGAACGAATCAGATCCACCACGGCGTCGCCGCTGGCTTCAAACGCCTCGGCGAGCGTGGCCGCATCCACCTCGATGACGCCTGGCTGATCGACCACGAGTACCGCGGCTACCGGGCCTTGCTCATTCTTGCGCCGAAACGCCCGCATCGGCTGCACGGCGGGCGGGCGCGAGAGGCGCTGGAGCGCGACTGGGTGCGGTACCCGGCCTTGGCTTGCCCGCATTGGCAGGAACGAAGCGCGCGGGTCCACGAGCCCAGGTGAACGGACGAATGGCCCGTACTGCACGCTACCGCCAGACACCGTGCGCTCTTCGAGGACGTATTCGACAGTACCCTCCGCAGGCCCAGTGTCGTCGCGAAGCAAGTACCGCGCTCCGTGCGGGGAGCCGTCCGGCGCCGCAGCCACCTCACCGACCCACGTAAGCGCCCCGTTCGCTTCTTGGCGCCAAAGACGGAAGGCAACCGCGCCCACCTCGGTCGTCGTTTCCCACGTGACGGTCAAGCCTTCCTGGCGTCGATACACCTCGAACCCACTCACCGCCGCATACGTTATGACATCGCAGTTGGTCAGCCGATCCGCAGTTCCGGGAACTTCCTCCACACAGGTGTCGGTCCCCCCACCTCCATCGAGGGTGTCGATGCCGTTGCCACCGCTGAGCGCGTCGTTGCCACCGCCGCCACTCAGGGTATCGTCTCCGTCCTGGCCGCTCAGTGCATCGGCTCCCGAGCCACCCAAGATCTGGTCGTCGCCTGGTCCTCCGTTGACGGTGTCGTTCCCAGCGGCTCCCTGCAGTTCATCATTTCCATCGCCCCCGTCGATGAAGTCACTTCCGGGGCCCCCGCCGAGATCATCGTCGCCGCCTTCACCGAAGATCGTGTCGTTGCCCCCGCCGGCGACGACTACATCCGCCCCGTCACCGGCACAGATGTAGTCGTCTCCGTTCCGGCCACGGATGAGGTCGTCGCCGCCTAGGCCGAAGATGCAATCCGGCCCGTTGGTCCCGCGCAGTGTTTCTCCCGCCGAGGTCCCCTCGATGTAGTTCGACCCGGCCGGACACACGTCCGGTACCCCGTCCATATCGAGATCGTCCGTCGAACACTGCGCACCGGCGAGACAGGGCGTGGCCAAAATGCCGACCACCAAGAACGGGATTGTGCGTACGAGCCCCATCTCCTCAGTATTACAAAACTTCATCCATACACGAACATTCCGGCAAAGCTAAAACTGGAGAGATTTACAGTGTTGTGCCATGGTTCGCACCGGGGGATGGGGAAGCGCCTGAGAGTAATTGCCGCCTTATGGGTCGGTTTATGGCCGCGGGCGGCACTCGCCGAGGCTGAGGCTGCGCAGGAGGCGGGCATCGGCGCCGTGCTGAAGGTAGTCGATCAGGGCTTCGGCGCGAACGTGGTTGGCCCGATCGCGCAGGTGCTCTTCTTCGATCTGATCTTCTGGGACAACGGCACAGACGGTGACTTGAAGCTCCCGTTCATCGTCTTTTGGCTGATCGCCGGCGCCACCTTCTTCACCCTGCGTTTCGGCTTCATCAACATCCGCGCCTTCAAGCACGCGTTGGTCGTGACGACCGGGCACTACGACAACCCCGACGACCCGGGCGAGGTGACGCATTTCCAAGCCCTCTCTTCCGCCCTGTCGGCGACGGTCGGTCTCGGGAACATCGCGGGCGTTGCGGTGGCGGTGGCCGTGGGCGGACCGGGCGCGATCTTTTGGATGATCGTCGCGGGCTTCCTTGGCATGTCGTCGAAGTTCGTCGAATGCACTCTTGGGCAGATGTATCGAGAGGTCGGGGATGACGGACACGTCCTCGGTGGGCCGATGCGATACCTCGATCGCGGTCTCGACCAGCTCGGCCTGCCACGGCTCGGCCGGTTTCTCGCCATCCTGTTCGCTTTGATGTGCGTCGGCGGAAGCTTCGGCGGCGGAAACATGTTTCAAGCGAACCAGAGCTACGCGCAGGTCGCCAACGTCTTGCCGATCTTCGCCAGCGGCTGGGGCGCGCTCTCGTACGGCATCATTCTCGCCTTCCTCGTTGGCATCGTGATCATCGGAGGCATTCGCCGAATCGGACGGGTCGCGAGTTTCATCGTCCCCGCCATGTGCGGCATCTATCTGCTTGCCGGCCTTTTCATCGTCATCTCGAACTTTGACCAAATCGCCCCTGCGTTCGGCAAGATCATCGGCAACGCCTTCTCGCCCGAAGCGGGCTTCGGCGGAATGCTTGGGGTACTCGTCACGGGCTTCCGCCGCGCAGCCTTCTCCAATGAGGCCGGCGTGGGCTCGGCCTCGATCGCGCACTCTGCTGCCGCCACCAATGAGCCCGTCCGGGAAGGAATCGTCGCCCTGCTCGAGCCCTTCATCGACACGATCGTCGTGTGCACCATGACGGGCCTGGTCGTGGTGATCACCGGCGCCCACGAAGGCGGCGGCGAAGAAGGCGTGCTGATGACCTCGAAGGCATTCGCGACTGTCCTTCCTTGGTTCCCGAAGGTGCTCAGCCTGGCGGTCTTCTTGTTCGCGTTCTCGACCATGATCTCGTGGAGCTACTACGGCGAGCGCTGTTGGACCTTTCTCTTCGGCGCACAGTTTTCAATGGTCTACAAGGTGCTGTTCCTCGGCTTCGTCGTGTTCGGCTCGGTGCTGAAGCTCGGCAACGTGATCGACTTCTCGGACCTCATGATCCTCGGCATGTCCTTCCCAAACATCCTGGGCGCGCTGTTGCTGAGCGGCAAAGTCAGCGAAGCTCTCAAGAGCTACTGGAGCCGCTACAAGAGTGGCCAGATGCAGCCGCGAAGGTAACTGCTAGGCTGGTTTGATGTCGGAGTTCGAAGCACGCCGCACGCAGCTTCTCGAAGCGATGGGAGACGGTGTTGCCGTATTTCCCTCGACCCCGCTCGCGGTCCGCAACCGCGACGTCGAGCACGCGTACCGACAAGACAGTGACCTCTACTACCTGACCGGCCTAGACGAACCCGAGAGCGTCCTCGTGTTGACGAACCAGCACGAGGAGCATCGCGTGGTTCTCTTCGTCCGTCCGAAGAAGCGGGAGCGCGAAATTTGGGACGGGCCCCGTGCCGGCGTCGAAGGCGCTGTGCAGGCTTTCGGAGCCGATGCCGCATTTCCCATCGACGAGCTCGCGAAGAGGCTCCCCGATTATCTCGGCAACGTCGAACGCCTTCACTACCGGCTCGCACAGAACGACCAAGCCGACGCCCAGCTCTTTGACTGCCTGAACTTGCTTCGCCGAGGCGAACGGCGCGGAGTGACGGCGCCCGAAGTGATCATCGATTCGTCGGTGTACCTGCACGAGATGCGTCTGCGCAAGAGCCAAGACGAGCTGGCGACGATGCGCCAGGCCGCAACGATCACCAAGGAGGCCCATCTGCGAGCGATGCAGATCACGCAGCCCGGGATGCACGAATACGAAATCGACGCCGAGCTCCTCCACGTCTTTCGGAAGCACGGGAGCGAGCGACCAGCGTACGAGAGCATCGTCGGCTCGGGGCCTAACGCCACGATTCTGCACTATCGAGCAGGCGCCCGGGTCATGAATGACGGCGAGCTAGTGCTGATCGATGCAGGCTGCGAGCTCGGCTACTACGCGAGTGACGTCACCAGGACTTTTCCCGTGAACGGCCGGTTCTCTGACGAGCAACGCGCCGTCTACGAGGTCGTGCTTCGCACTCAGAAGGCGGGCATCGACGCGGTGAAGCCCGGAGTCACGCTGCAAGCCATTCATGACCGGGCCGTTCGTGCGATCACCGAAGGGTTGGTCGAGATCGGTTTGCTCGAGGGTGACGTGGACGGGCTGATCGAAGACAAGAAGTACGAGCCTTTCTACATGCACCGGACCTCACACTGGCTCGGCATGGATGTGCATGACGTCGGCCACTACTACATCGACGGCAAGCACCGCCCTCTCGAACCGGGCTTCGTGCTGACCGTCGAACCAGGGATTTACGTCGCCACCGATGCGGAAGGCGTGGACGAACGCTGGCGCGGAATCGGTGTTCGCATCGAGGATGACTTGGTGGTCACCGAGGGCGGGAACGATGTGCTCACCGGCGACATTCCCAAAGAGATCGACGACGTCGAAGCCGCCTGCGTGTAGCGCTCCCTCGTGCCGTATCGTCGGTGTAGGTTGTGTGGTATGCCGCGCGGCATGTCAGTGGAACACACGATTGCTTTCATCGGGGCCGGCAACATGGCCGGCGCACTCATCCGAGGCCTGATCAGCACGGGCACGGTCTCCTCCGACAGAATCATCGCCGCCGACCCGGACGAGGCTCGGCTGCGTTCGCTCGAAACCGAGCTCGAGATCGGTGTCACCGGCGACAATGCGGAAGCGGTGAAGAAGGCAACGGTCGTCGTGCTCGCGACGAAGCCTCAGGTGCTGCCACAGGTTCTTGGCGGGCTTGCCACTGCGATGGGCCCGGACACGCTCCTGATCTCGATCGCCGCTGGCATCTCGACCGGTATGATCGAGCGGGCGTTTCCCGATGGGGCGCGCGTCGTTCGCACCATGCCGAACACCCCGGCGCTCGTCGGCGCGGGAGCGACCGCAATCGCAGCAGGAAGCCACGCGACCGACGACGACCTCGGCCTGGCCGAGACACTCTTTCGGAGCGTAGGCATCTCGGTCCGGGTTCCCGAGGACCAGATCGACGCGGTGACCGGCCTGAGCGGATCCGGGCCAGCGTACGTGTTCGCTATGATCGAAGCCCTTCGCGACGCCGGTGCGCGCGAGGGGCTGCCGGAAGAAACGGCGCTTCGCCTCGCATCCCAGACGGTATTCGGCGCGGCGCGTCTTCTTCTCGACGAGGACGAAGCGCCAGAGGTGTTGCGAGACCGGGTGACGAGCCCGGGTGGCACCACGCGCGCGGGTCTAGACGCTCTTGCGGCAGCAGGCTTCTCGGATGCGATTGCCGGCGCCGTACGCGCCGCGACTCGTCGCTCGGTCGAGCTCGGCAAAATCGCCGAGGGCACCGACGACTAGCGCGTAGCCGGGGATCGCGGCCCAAAGATCGCCGTCCCGATCCGAATCATCGTCGCGCCCTCCGCGACCGCTTGTTCGAGATCATGCGTCATCCCCATCGACAGCTCCGACAGCCCGTTCGCCTCTGCCAACGTTCGCAGAGACGCGAAGAACGGCCGGGTGGCTTCCACGTCCTCGAGATGCGGCGCAACAGTCATGAGCCCGCGTAGCGTGACCCCGGGCAAGGCACGCACCGCTTCGACCAGTTGCGGCACCCCGTCGGGCGTGCAGCCGGACTTCTGGGCCTCGCCACTGACGTTGACCTGAATCAGCACGTCGACGTCCATCGCGCGCGCGGCCGCGCGAACGGAAATCGCCTGCGCCAAGCGGACGCTATCGACGGTGTCAACGGTAGCCCGCGCCCTTTCGATGATCTTGATCTTGTTGCGTTGCAGATGCCCGATGAAGCGCCAACGGAGGTCCGGCAAATCACCCAGCGCCGAAGCCTTGGTGGCAAGCTCCTGCGCATAGTTCTCGCCGAACACGCGCATCCCCGCCTCGTAGGCGGCGCGAATCACCGCTTCGGGATGCCCTTTTGAAACGGCGATGAGCTGCACCGAGGCGGCGTCTCGCCCCGCGCGCTCGCACGCGCGCCCAACGCGCTCTCGGACGCGGTCCATGGCGCCAGCGATGTCGTGAGTCATGGCCATTGACCGAGTGCGCCATGTTCGATGAGCAGAGCCAGAACCTCGGCAGCGGGCAGGCCGACCACGTTGGTGTACGAGCCTTCGAGTCGCGTGACGAAGCCACTTGCAAGCCCTTGGATGCCGTAGGCCCCCGCCTTGTCGCGGCTCTCGCCGGCTGCGACATAGCGCTCGAGGTCGCCGCGCGACGCCGGCCTGAACCAAACGCGGGTTTCTACGACGCGGCATTCCAGCACGCCCTGCCCGACTCTACCGAGCGCCACCGCGGTTCGAACGATGTGCTCGCGCCCCACTAGGAGCTGCAGCATCCGGATGGCGTCGGCATCGTCGACGGGTTTGCCCAATCGCTGCCCGTCGACGCAGACCATGGTGTCCGCTGCGAGAACGTACGCGGATGCGTACCGGCAGGTGCCGAGCACGTTCTCCAGTTTCATCTGGGCGGCGGCGCGCACGAATTCCACGTCGTCTTCGACCTCGATCCCTCGTTCGTCGGCCTCGCTCGGCTGCACTTCGATGACAACGCCGAGCGACGATAAGATCTCGCGCCGACGCGGTGATGCGGACGCGAGGACGAGAGGCGGACGAGCCCCATTCACGCGCTCTGCCCCTGGTCTTCCATCCGAGCTTTGTAGCGCCGCAGGTAGCTCTGACTCACCTGCTCGGGGTCGAGCCTCAGGCATTTGGCTACCTCGGTGACGAAGCCCCGCACGTACACGGCCGCCGGCAACTGCTCGAACTCGTCTTCCTCGATGCATCGCAGGTAGTTGAGGCTCACTTTCGTTCGCTCGCTGATCTGTTGGAGGCTGGTGCCTTGGGACTCCCGCACGGCACGAAGAAGCGCCCCGCCGAACTCGGTGTCCGGTGTGATGCTCGGGGCTGGCGGCAATTCGCCGGCCGGGACCTGTTCCTGTTCGGCCTCGGCCTCGGTTTCGTCCGCTTCGGGGAATACGGAGATCTCATAAGGTCGTCGGCGAGCTGGATCGAGAAGGACGTCATAGGCCTCGTCGATCCGGGCACGCGCCGTGTCGACCCCCTCCGCGTCGAGCAGTCCGAACGTCACGAGATTCTCTTGGTCGAACACGCCGCACATGCGCTTGTACGCCCGCCGGATCTCCTCGTCGGTGGCGCCGCGCTCGACTTCGAGCACATCATGGTGCGAGCTCGGCGGCACGTCACGCCATGGCGCCCGGTCCCTGCGATTGTCCTGCGACGCGAAGAGCCGGCGCGCGATTTTCTCGATGTTGCGGCTCGCCCGGCTACCCGGGCTCTCGAGAAGAAGCGGCCGCCGCTTGCGCGAGGACGTTCGAACCGCGTCGTCGTGCTCGACGTAGCCTAGGTACTTCAAGGGCACGCCGTAGCGCCGGCGCACCGCAACGGTGATCTGATCGCCAAGCTCCAGATCCGCGCGCATGCGAGCTTGATTGACGATGAACGGGAATTGCAACGTGTCCATGCAGTCTTGCAAAGCGTGTCCAAGCTCTGGCCCCTCTTGACGCACGAGCGCCGCGATGTCCGACGGTGCAGGTGTTTGACCGGCTTTCGTCAACGCCGCGTGAAGCGCAGCCTGTTGCCGTTCGTCGGACAGGCGTTGCAGAGCCATGGCCGCGAATGTCTTGCGGACCAGGCGGTACAAGCCCGCTACCGCATTGGGCTCCGGCATGGTCAACGCGAGACGATGGGGCGCATCGCACCAAAAACGAATCGCCGCATCCGTGGCCGCCGACCCTAGGTCGACGACCGCAAAGTCGGCGTCCTGTTTCGCCACCCGGCGCCCGAGCTCTCGTAGCGAGCTCCGGCGCGCGCTGCCTCGGTGCGGTTCACTCAGACCTGCGTCCAAGAGTTGAAGGCTTGCAATGGGTCCATCCACCGGCTCGCGCGAAGCAAGCGTGTTGACCGAATCGTAGTCGAGGGCCGTCGCCGAGCTGCCCTCCGCCCCGAATGCAGGCGTGGGCGCCACGTAGGGCGCGACGCGCGGACCGATGCCGAGCATTGCGTGAAGGTCTGCCCCGGACGGGTCCGCATCGATGGCCAGCACCCGCTTACCGATCGTCGCCAGATAGATCGCTAAGTTCGCACTGAAGAGGGAAGTGCCCACGCCCCCTTTGGCCCCGAGGATCGCGATCGTAGTTGGGGCCATCGAGCGCTCTTACCAACCGCTCGTTTCTCGCGCAACGCTCCCGGCTTCCCGGTTAGTCGTTGCTCTCGTCGGGGACACGCAACGGAAACGGGTAGAACCGGGGGCACTCGCCCTCGGCGCGCGCCTCGTCGGCTTCGGCCACCCCGGCCTCCGCCGGAGCTTCGACCGGCTTCCAGCGTCCCGCTCCCGAAGCTCGGCGCGGTCGGCGTTCTGATGTCCGAATCTGCAGTCTACCTATAGGTGCGCTCATCCGAGGCTGGGTCGTCATCCCCTCTCCGATCCAAATCTGGGCTGACTTTAACACTAACGGATGTTTCCGAAGAAATCACAACAGCAGGACGTCGAGAGGCCAAGGCTGATAGATTCCCCCGGAATCGTGGGGTCGCAGACATCAGACGAGGTCCTCGAAGGCGTGGTCGAGGATGTGCTTTTCCGAAGTGATGACGGGAGGTTTACGGTGATCCGTCTCGCTTCCGACGCGGACGCCGAGCTATCCCCCTCCCACACCGCGGTTGGCGACCTCGGCCAAATCGCTCCCGGGGAGAATGTTCGACTGGTGGGGCGCTGGACCCAGCACGCGGTCTATGGGGCGCGCTTCCGCGTCATCTCCTTCACACCGACCATTCCGTCCACGGAGCAAGGCGTGATCCGCTACCTCGGCTCCGGGCTGATCCCAGGCATCGGCCCCGCCCTGGCCGCGCGGCTCGTCGAGCGCTTCGGCCCGAAGACCCTCGATATCATCGCCACACAATCGGCGCGGCTGCGCGAGGTGTCCGGCATCGGCAAGCGGCGGGCAGAATCGATCGCCAAGGCCGTTCGCCAACGTCGCGTCGAGGCAGAAACGATGAGCTTTTTGCACGCCCTCGGAATGGGCCCCGCGACCGCGCGCGAAATCGTCCGCAAGTACGGCGCGGATGCTCCGCGAGTCGTGCGGGACGATCCGTACATCGTCGCGGAACAGATCCGCGGCATCGGCTTTCGCACGGCCGACCGGATGGCCGAGGCGCTCGGCATCGCAGGCGATGACTTGAGGCGCGTCCAAGGTGGCGTATTGCATCTCATCGGCAAGGCGGTCGACGAAGGTCACGTCTTCGCGACGCGGCCCCAACTCCACGACGGGCTCGAGCGACTCGACGTTCCTTCCGAGGCTCTCGAAGACGCGCTGCACCAACTGCAGACGCGAGAGTTGGTCACCATCGAAGGCGACGCGGTGTACCCCCCGCTGCTGTATCGCGCGGAAGTCACCGTCGCCGGCGCGCTGGCCGCCCTCGCAAACCGCCCCAAGGTGAAGCAGCCCCTCAAGACATACGATCATACGCTCAGCGACACGCAACGAAGCGCGGTGGAGGCTTCGCTCGGCACACATCTTCTCGTCCTCACCGGCGGGCCGGGCACCGGAAAGACGACGACGGTCCGCGCCATCGTTCAGGCCCATGCGGCGCTCGACCGACGGGTGGCATTGTGCGCACCGACGGGACGTGCTGCGAAGCGTCTGTCCGAGGCAGCCGGCATCGAGGCCAAGACGATTCATCGCCTTCTCGAATGGAACCCAGCCACCGGGCACTTCAATCGCAACCAACACCTGCCGCTCGAAGCGGATCTCATCCTGGTCGACGAAGCGTCGATGCTCGACATTCGACTCGCGTCGCAGCTCCTGGCTGCGATTCCTGCAAATGCCACGCTCGCGCTCGTGGGCGACATCGATCAGCTTCCGCCTGTTGGCCCCGGCCAACCGTTGCGCGACCTGATCGCATCCCGAATCTGCACGACGGTCCGCCTGCACGAAGTCTTCCGGCAAGCCCAGCAAAGCGCGATCGTCCGGGGCGCCCACGCGGTTCTCGAGGGAGGACTCCCCGAACCAACCCCGACGGGCACGAAAGGCGACGGGGACCTGTTCATCATCGCGGCGACCGACCCGGACACCATCACGGAACGTCTCGTCCAGGCACTTCGACGCGTGTCGGTCGCGTATGGGTTCGACCCGCTCGCGGATGTCCAAGTCATGACCCCGATGAGGCGCGGCCCACTCGGCACGCTCAAGCTCAACGAGGTGCTTCAAGAGGCCTTCAATCCAAGTACGCAGCAGAACGCCGCTCCCACCTCGTTTCGTGGCGGCGACAAAGTGATGCAGCTTCGCAACGACTACGACAAGGAGGTCTTCAACGGCGACCTCGGCGAGGTGATTCGAATCGAGGGTGGCGTGACCTTCGTGCGATTCGACGGACGCGAGGTGCAGTACAAGGCAGACGAGCTCGACGCGATTTCCCTGGCCTACGCGTGCACCATCCACAAGGTGCAGGGAAGCGAGTTTCCCGCCGCCGTCATCGTCTTGCACAATGCCCATTTCATGTTGCTCAACCGCGCCCTACTCTATACGGCGCTCACACGGGCGAAGAAGCTGGTCGTGCTGGTAGGCGATCCACGCGCGATGGCCCGCGCATCGGGCAACGCCCTGTCCTACAAAACCAACTCGAAGCTCCTCGACCGGCTGCGGTCACTGGCCAGCTAGTTGCCGTCGAACGCGCAGATCACGGCGTCGTGAAACGCGGGGCGAAAGGCCCGAATCGCAGCGTTGTCGTCGGAGATCGCAACGCGATTGGTCAACAACACGACGACCAGCTGCCGGCGCGGGTCACACCACAGCGACGTACCGGTGAACCCGAGATGCCCGAAGGCGTCGGCATCGATCAGCGAGCCGGCGGCGCTTCCCTCGGCAGCCCTGCCGTCCCAGCCAAGGCGGTGTGTGCCCCCAGGCCGGACAGCCGTCGCGTGCCGGATGAGCTCTTCTTCCGAAGCCCCTCGCCTACCCCGCCATGCGCCCACGCACGCGGCGCCAAACATCGCGACACCGCGGGCGACCCCGAACATCCCCGCATGCCCCGCCACGCCACCGAACGCGGCGCAGTTGTCGTCGTGCACCTCCCCTACGAGGACTCGCTCGCGCCAGGGCGACCATCCTGTGGGCGCGCACCGTGCCTTCCAACCCGACTCCGGGCGGCTGGCGCCAAAGAAGACGCTGTCATCCACGCCGAGTTGGGACGCCACGCTCTGTGCGACGACTTGGTCTAGGGGCCGGCCCGCGGCACGGCTCATGGCGACCCCCGCGAGGATGTAGCCGAGATCGCTGTAGACCGAAGTGCCCACCTTGGTTGCGTCCCAGCGGGGTAGAAGCTCCGCCAAGATCCACGCACGCGCCGAATCGCTGCCGGGCTCCGCGCTCAGGGTCTCGTAGAACGGCGCCCAAGCCTCCAAGCCCGAGCGATGGCTCAGTACTTCTTCCCAGTTGCGCGCGCCCACTGACAATCCCCCTGCTTCGGGGATGAGCTCATCTACTCGGGCACCAAGCTCGAAGACGCCAGCTTGATGCAGCCGCAACGCCGCCATCGCCACCCACGGCTTGGTGAGCGACGCGAGATCGTAGATGGTGTCCGGCCCCACTGCTGACAAGCCTTCGGCACGCCTCCCCGCCACCCCGTCGACATACGACCAAGCCTCCCCTTGCCACAGCGCGACGCAGGCACTGGCCCCCGGGAACACGCCCGATTCCCGCCCCGCCTCGAGTTGCTGCTGCAAAGCGCGCTCGATGCGCGTCGACACGTTGGCGGTCACGAATGGGGTCTACCCAATCGCGCGGCGATGGTCTACAGGAAGCGCCGAGGCATGACCCTTCCTTATCTAACGACGTCCGTCGACCCCATCGAAGCCGACTTCCGATCGACTCCCGAGGACTTCCAGGTCGAAGAGGTTCCCTCGTATCCGCCGAGTGGCACCGGCGACCACATTTTCGCCTTCATCGAAAAGCGCGAGCTCACGACGCAGGACGCCGTGCGCGCGCTGTGCGAGAGCGTGGACGCCGACCCAAAGGCGGCCGGTTGGGCGGGCCTCAAGGATCGACACGCGATCACCCGGCAGTGGATCAGCGTCTGGGGAACGACCCCGGAAGCGCTGACCGACGCGAAGGTCGCGGGCATTCGGGTTCTGGAGGCGGCGCCACATTCGCAAAAGTTGCGCACGGGTCACCTCGAGGCGAATCGATTCCACATCGTCCTTCGGCAAATGGACCCGTCGAGAATAGAGGACCTGCGCCGTGTGTTGGAGGAGATCGAGACCCGGGGGCTACCCAACTACTACGGAGAACAGCGATTTGGCCGAGAAGGCGACAACGCCGAGCGGGCGCTGCGCTGGGTGCTTGGCGAGGCCCGCGCGCCCCGAAGTAGCTTTCAGCGAAAGCTACAGATGTCCGCCCTGCAGTCCCAACTCTTCAATCGCTGCGTCGCCGAGCGGGTGCAAACCTCGACCCTGGGAAAGATTTTCGAGGGAGACGTCGTTAAGAAGCACCACTCTGGTGGCCTCTTCACGGCGACCGACGTCCAAGAAACCCAGGCACGCGCGGATGCCTGGGAGCTCAGCCCCACGGGGCCCATGTTCGGCGCAAAGATGCGTTGGCCGGAGGGCGAGGCCCGCCTCCGCGAGGAAACCCTCCTGCAGGACATGGGTTTAACCCTCGAGCACCTTGGGAAGTGGAAGCGGGTGGGTCCGGGAACTCGCCGTTTCGCCCGCATTCCGGTGCCCAAAATAGGCGTTACTGTGAGCGACAACACGGTGGATCTCGATTTCACCCTACCCGCCGGCTCCTACGCGACCATATTGGTGCGAGAGATTCTCAAGCGGGATGCACACCCCCCCAAGACCGGCTAAAAGCGCGCTTCTACCCGAGGAAAAGTATGATCGACATTCAAGAGAGACTCACAGCGTTCGCCATGCTTGGCGCCACGTGGGTCATGTGGCTACTCGTGCTCCTCTCCGTCATCGGAGTCGCAATCATTTTCGAGCGAATCTACTACTTCTTCGCCTCTCGCGAGGACGTGCGGAAGCTCCAGGAGGACCTGCGGCTGTTCCTCGCCAAGGATGACATCGCCGGCGCGCGCGAGCGCCTATCCCAGTCCGAGTCTTTCCAGGCCAAAATCGTTTACTCGGGCATCGAGGTGGTCGACGATGGCTCAGGGGCGGTGGAAGAGCGTCTAGCCGGTGCGACCTCGATCGCCCGCACGCAGATGGAGCGTAACCTCGGCTTTCTCGGCACGGTCGGCAACAACGCACCGTTCGTCGGACTGCTCGGAACCGTCATCGGCGTCATCAAGGCGTTCCACGTCCTCGATCAGGCGGCGGGCAAGGTGACGAGCGGCTTGATGACCGAGGTCGGTGAAGCACTGGTTGCGACCGCCATTGGCCTCCTCGTCGCGCTCCCCGCTGTGGCGTTCTACAACTACTTTCAGCGACTGATTCGGTATCGGCTCACCTGGGCCGATGCACTCGGTCGCGACCTGCTCGCCCACCTGAAGGGCCGCGAGCGCAGAGGGAACCAGTAGTCATGGCAGGCGGTTCGCAACACGGCGGCGACGACGACTTGATCACGGACATCAACGTCACGCCTTTGGTCGACGTCGTGCTCGTGTTGTTGATCATCCTGATGGTCACGGCCACCGCCATCGTCTCGAAGACGATTCCGATGGAGCTCCCCAAGGCAGCGACGGGCGAACAGACGCCGTCTACCCTTGCAGTGTCGATCGACCACAACGGCAACATCTTCCTCGACACAATCCCGGTCACCCCTGAAGAGCTTCGGACGCGGGTACGCGCGGCACGCGATGTCGATGAGGACTTGCGGGCCGTGATCGCCGCCGACGGCCGGGTCGCACACGCCAATGTGGTCCAGGTGATCGACATCCTACGCCAAGAGCACATCACCAAGTTCGCGATCAACGTGCGTCCCGAGGAGATTGGACGCTGACGGGCGCTGCCGCCGATCCGATGTCCACTCCGCTCGAGAAACCCGCGTCTTGGGCGCTCGAAATAGCCTGGGTCGTGCTCGCGATTGCGACGCACGCGTTGTTTCTCGGTGTGATGCCCGGCGTCGCGAAGGGGCCGGGCTTCCAAGACTCGCTGGATGCCGTGGCGGTCACAATCATCGAGGACGACCCCGTCCCGCCCGAGCCCGAAGAAGAGACGCCGGAGCCCGAGGAGCCGGTCGAGCCCGAACCGGTGAAGGCCCCGCCGAAGCCCAAAACCTTCAAGGCGCGCCGGGAGCCGCCCAAGGCCCCCGAAGAGCCACCAGCCGCGGCGCCAGAAACCCCGGTCGCGTTCGACAACATAGTCCTCACCAACGATAGCGATGAGCCCTCGTCCTGGGCCGTGGACCCCGGCTCGGGGCAGAGCAGCGACAAACCGATCGGCCGGCCGGACGCGGTCGTCAGTGGCAGAAGCCGCGATGGCGTCGTCGGCGGTATCCTCGGCGGCACAGGCCTTGGCGTCGTCGTCGACGTGGGTGACCTCTCGAGAGCCCCAATTCCGCCATCTTTGAAGCGAAAGCTAGAAAAACTCTACCCCAAGAAGGCGCGTCAGGAGGGAATCGAGGGCGAGGTCGTGCTCCGGCTTCAAATCGCTCCCGATGGCCTTCCCTCCAAGATTCGAATCGTTTCGGAAAACCCAAGCGGATACGAGCTCGGCAAAGCCTGCATGAAGACACTCCAAGGCGAGCAGTGGAAGCCGCCGTTCGACAAGAACGGCAAGCCGGTAAGCACCCGAATCACCTACCGCTGCGGCTTCGAGATCCGCTACTAGACAGTCGATAGAGCGGGGCGGTGGGCACTTTCTTTGACCGGCGGGCGACCCCGGCGGTACCTCTAAACCATGCGGTGGACGCTAATCGGCCTGCCTTTGTTGGTATTGGGTTGTTGGGGTCAAGGTGAGGAGCCGCCCGGGCAGGCGATCGGCACCTTCAATGCGGTCGGGTTCATGGTGGAGCAGAGCTGTGGCGCCGCCATTCCCGCTCCCGACCCGCTCGACCTCGATTTCGAGCTGCGAAGCGAGTTCAACGGGCGTGCTTACTGGCGACGGCTCGGCGGCTCGATGTTCGCCGGCGTAGAGCGGGATGGTGAGTACACATTCCAAGTCAGCCAGAGCTGGATGGTGATCGAACCCGATCGCTTCCGCGGCTTCGTCGGGTGCTCGGTCACACAGCGGGACGTCTTCACCTTCCTGGTCGAAACGGT
>CBDURI010000017.1:0-18527 GCA_965369435.1 uncultured bacterium | reverse complement strand
CCGCGTCGAGGGTCGCTCAGAAGATCCGTCGCCAGTGGCCGCCCCAGGCTGCCTAACTGGCGTCTAGTTGGCGTCTAGTTGGCGTCTAGTTGGCGTCTTGCTGGACGAGCGCGGCGGCGCGTTCGCCGATCATCATGCTGGGGGCGTTGGTGTTGCCCCCCGTGACCTGCGGCATGATCGACGCATCAGCGACTCGTAGACCTTCGATGCCGCGCACCTTGAGCGTCGGGCCGACGACGGCCATTTGGTCGACACCCATCTTGCAGCTACCGACCGGATGATAGACGGTCATCGCGCGTAGCCGGATCTCTTCCGTGAGCTCCGCATCGCTTGCGCGCGCTGCGCCAGGAGTGAGCTCTTCACTCAAGTGCTCGGCCATCTCCGCATGCGCGCAGATCTCACGGCACTTTCGAATCGCCGTCAGGAGCAGCTGCAAGTCCTCCGGCTCTTCCAAGAAGTGAGGATCGATGTGCGGTGTCTGGTCCGGCCGGTTCGACGTGAGCAGGAGCTCGCCGCGACTCTTCGGGTAGATCAACGTGGGCATGACGGTAAGGCAGTGACCGGTGTCGATGTCCGGACGCTCCGGGCCGTCTTGATTTGGAGTCGGGTAGCCCCACGGGAGCGTATGAATCTGGATGTCCGGAATCGCCGCGTCGTCGCGACTCTTGATGAACGCGCCCCCCTCGAAGACCGTCCGCCCGAACCATCCGTTGCCGAATAGATACTCCTTGAGCATGCCGGCGAAGAAGTGCGGCGCGGCGCCCCGATGAAGGCTTGTCGGAGCTCGGTAGGTAATCGGGAAAAAGAGGTGGTCGTGCAGGTTTTTCCCAACGCCAGGAAGGTCCAGTTTCACCTCGACGCCGTGTTCGCGCAGGTGCTCGGCAGGCCCGATGCCGGAGAGCATCAGGATCTGAGGTGACCCGATCGCCCCGCCGGAGACGATCACCTCGCGCTTCGCGTGGGCGACGGTGACACCCGCCGGCTGTTCATATTCAACGCCTGTCGCGCGGCCATTCTCGATCACGACCCTGCGCACCAGCGCCCGCACCTCCAGCGCGAAGTTGGGGCGGTCGAGGCTGGGGTGGACATACGCCTCGGCCGTGCCGCTTCGCACCCCCTTGCTTGCCGACATCTGATAGATGCTCGCGCAGTGCTGATTCTCCGCGTTGAAGTCGTCGCCGACCGGGATGCCACAAACCGCCGAAGCAGCTCTCACGAACGCATTCGACACGGGACTGATTTGGTCAGCGGGGTGACGCGTGACCTGAATCGGGCCGCCCGCCCCATGGTAGGCGGTCTCCCCGTCCTCGTGATTCTCGAGCTTCCGATAAAAAGGCAGGATGTCTTCGAAGCTCCACCCCTCGCAACCGCGCGCGGCCCATTCGTTGTAGTTCGCCTCGTTGCCTCGGAGATAGAGCATGCCGTTGACCGAGCTCGAGCCGCCAAGGACCTTGCCGCGCGTGTACGGGATACGCCGGCCGTCGAGATGTCGTTGGGGAACCGTCGTGAAGCCCCAATCGAACTTCTTCTTCAACTGCTTGACCTGCTGCACCAGGCTGATCATTCCGGGCTTGCGGACTAGGGTCGTTCGGTCGGTGCCGCCCGCCTCCAGCAGCAGCACATTGACGTCCGGATCCTCGGCCAGCCGGCTCGCTACGATGGCCCCAGCGGACCCAGCCCCGATCACGATGTAGTCGTACTCGGTCATCTCCGTGCTCGGAGTGAAACACGTTTCACTTTCAGGTCAACCAAGCGCCTCGCCGATCGCCTCGACGAGGCCAGAGTATCGCTGCGCCCGTCGCTCGATTGCAGCGCGAATGACCTGTTTCGGCCCCACGATGCGCACCCGTTTCCGTGCGCGGCTCACCGCTGTGTAGAGGAGCTCGCGGGTGAGTAGCGGCGCGTCTTCCTCCGGGAGAACCAGCAACACCTCGTCGAACTCGGACCCCTGCGCTTTGTGAACGCTCAAGGCGAACGCCTCCGAGAATCGCGGCAATCTCGCCTCGGCGATCTCTCGAAAGCCGTCCGCCTCACTCTGTACCGTCGCGACTCGGGGCTCGCCGTCGACAAGCATGGCGAAGTCTCCGTTGTACAGGCGAAGCTCGTGGCTGTTCTGCTCGATGATGATCGGCGTGACGCGTGGCGTGCCGCTCCCCGGGTGAGGGAGTCGTTCCTGAATCGCCGAGCCGAGCCTCTGCGTTCCGATCGCGCCTCTTCGGAACGGGCTCAGCATCACGTAGCGGCTGCGCAGCTCGAAGTGCTCTTTGCGATCGAGCGTGGCGAGGGCCTTGGCCCAATGTGCTGCCGCTCGATCGAGCTCTTCATGCAAGCGGTCGGAGGGGCTCCAAACGACGTCATCCGCCTTGGCTTCAAGCAAGGCGCTCACAGTCGCTCCTTCCCCAGCTCGGATCGAAGCCACCAGTTGGCCAAGGGGCTGCTTTTCGTCGTATCGGTACGTCGTCGTCAGCCGCGTGACGCGGTCACGCCACCAGGTCTCCGTGCTTGCCGTGACCAAGTCGCGAAGAACCGACCCTGCTTCCACCGAGGTGAGCTGATCGGGATCTCCCACAATCAAGAGCGTGGCCTCGCGCGGGGCCGCGTCGAGCAGCTGGCGCATCAAGCCGAGATCGACCATCGACGCCTCGTCGACGATGATGACGTCCGCTTCGAGGGGAAGGTCGGCACTCCTAGCAAAGCGCATTCCCTCGCGCCGCATCCCGAGAGCGCGGTGGAGCGTCGTCGCTCGCTCCGGGATCTCGCGGAGGATCTCGTCGGGCGCCTCGATACGTGACTTGGCCTTACGCACCGCCTCGCCGAGCCGAGCTGCGGACTTCCCGGTCGGCGCGAGCAGCATCACCTTCGGCGCAGCCTTCGCATCCTGCAATCGCCCTTGAATGATCAGCGCGACGATCGCTGCCACCGTGGTCGTCTTGCCCGTGCCGGGCCCGCCACAAAGGAGGGAGACTCGATGCCGAAGCGCATTTCGGGCGGCGTACCGCTGCAGGGAATCCGCCCTTCCCGGAAACAGCCGGTCGAGGGCCGCTTCGAGCCAGGACGCGTCCTCCGCGATGATGGGCGGCAGAGCGGACCGCGCTGCGAGCTCCCGGGCAATGTCCTGCTCGAGCTGCCAGTAGCGACGCAGGTAGAGACGGCCGGCGGCGTCGAGGACGAGCGGCCCCCCTTGGGTGAGCCGGCTTTGGCGCAGTGCCTCCTTCCACTGCGCCGCGCCGGGCAGTGGGTCGGACTTCGTCGGCTCGTGTGGCCAGATCTCTTCGGCCGAGATCCCAACAGGGAAGCAGCTGTGCCCGTGGCGGACGTTGCGGCTCGTGAGCGCGATCGCGAGCTCGACTTCCGGGCTCGAATCGGACGCCATGCGAGCGAGGCTGCGGGCGAGCTGCGCATCGAGCAGCTCCACCAGCCCGAGCGCTCGATACTCAGATAGGTTCATCGGCCCCTCCCAACCAGCGATCGACGGCGCGCAAGAGCTCTGCGGGCTGACGGTCGAAGAACACGCTCGACCCAGCGCTCTGTGGACCCCGCATCCCGCGGAGAAATAGAAACAGCGCGCCGCCCCATTGTGTGGCCGGGTCATAGCCGACCACTCGCTGCTTCAGGTAGCGCTGAGCCGCCGCCGTGTAGAGTTGAGCCTGAAGCAAGTAGTGTGTGCGCTGGACCGCTTCGTTGATGCCTTCGGGCGCGTACGTCGGAAGCGTGTTGGACTTGTAGTCCGCGACGTACCAACGGCCCTGCCACTCGAACATCAGATCGATGAAGCCACGCAGGAAGCGTTGCAACGTTTGGCCGCTGACGTCCGCAAGGTGTTCGAAGTAGCGAGGGGCGGCAGCCGGAGCGCCGTGTTGACGTAATATCTCGGCCAGATCGGGGAGCTTCGGTCCGTCCACGCGCAGCGTAAACTCGAGCTCGCGGAGCTGGACGTCACGACTGAGGTCGATCAGGCGCGGGGCCTCGGCCGCGTCGGTGAACGGAGTCGTCGCCACGGACAGCAGGTCTCGTTGGACGTCGGGGCCGAGCGCGGTATCGAACCCAAACGCGTGCAGTTGGCGTTCGATCAATTGCCCGGTCTCGATCGCATCGAGCTGTTGAAAGTCCGCGTATTCCAGAATCGAGTGAAGCAACAACCCAGTCCGTACACCACCGGGCAAGTCCGAGAAGAGCGCGGGTTGCCTCTCGACTGGCGACACGGCCGGCCGCGGCCCCGGCGTCTTTTCGTCGTGTCCGGTCAGGCTCGTGAAGCTTGCAATACGCGGGGCATGACTGAAGTGCCGCACTTGCTCCCGCGCCCTGAGCGCACGCCTCGGGGCCTCATGCCCGCGCGGCGCCGCTTGTTGATTGTGAGCGGGACGCCCCTCGACCGTCCCCGACGACGCGGCCACCAGCCTCTGCACGCCGGCCCGCATGGCGTCTTCGTCGAGCTTATCCAAGCCCTCCTCGCCGTGCAGCACGTAGCCGAGTGCTGCCTTCTTCCAGCCCGTGGCACGGCCCCAATAAAGAGTGCAGCGATACTTTGCGCGGGTCACTGCAACATAGAGCAAGCGCAGGGCCTCGGAGAATTCCTCTCGGTGGCTGGTTTTCTTGTTCGCCTCGTAGTCCTCGGATCCAAGGTCGACCTTGATGTCTCCGCGCCCATCGTGGAACTTCACCGCGACGTCCCCGAACTGGCGAGTCCATGGGAAGGGGCAATACACGATGCCGTACTCGAGCCCCTTGCTCTTGTGAATCGTCGCCACGCGAACGGCGCCCGCGTCTGCATCGGGACGCTGTTGCAGGTCGTCCGATGCCACCGTGCCTTCGCCCGGGCCGTCTTTCCCAAGGCGCCGGAACCACTGCATGAGCGAGGCGGGGTTGCGTCCTCGCTCGCGTTCGCCGCGCAGGAGGAGCTCTTCGATGTGGAGCAGATCGGTGAGGACACGCCGCGCCGCGGGCTGCATGGCGATCGCCGCCTCGGCCCGCGTGTGGCGGAGCATATCCTCGAGGAAGCGCACGACGCCTTGGTTGTGCCAGGTGTCGTTCCAGTTTCGAAACAGTGACACCCACTCAGACCAAGCCTCGTCGCTCATCGTGGCCAGGGTGTAGGGCGACACGTCGAGGAGGGACGTCAACAGCGCGCGCCGCACCAGGGAGGAGTCTCCTGGCAAAAGGGCGGCTTCGAGCACAGCGCTCAGCTCGGAGGCGATCTCCGTGCCGAGGACACTCGAGCCGCCGTCGAGCGACACCGGGATGTTGAGATCTCTGAGCGCGCCCGTCATCAGAAGCGCCTGATGGTTGCTGCGACAGAGCACTGCGATGTCCCCGGGCTCGACGGGCCGGCCCTCGACCTGAGCGTCCGACTCCAGCAAGAGCGCGATCTCGTTGGCGACGAGGGGCGCTACCGCCGCCGCGCCGCCTTTGAGCTGATCCCCCTCGAGAAAGACGAGCTCCATCGGCGGATCCAATGTCGTCCGGCTTTCTTCGTGGTGAGCTATCGCCTCGTCCATGTCGATTCCCTCGAGCAGGAACGGCGGCGTCTGAAGCGAGAACAGCGTGTTGACCGCGTGAACCACACCCGCGTCGGAGCGTCGATTGGTCCTCAGGGTGTGTATGCGATCGCCTACGTCTTTGACTGCGCCGAGGTACGAGAACACGTCGGCCCCACGAAACGCGTAGATCGCTTGCTTGGGGTCGCCCACGTAAACCACCGACGACTCTCCGTAGATCGCGCGGAAGATTCCGTACTGCACGGCATCGGTGTCTTGAAACTCATCGACGAGCGCCAGGCGATACGTAGTCGAGATTTTCTGCGCGATCTGATCTCGATCAAACGCCGCGTTGTCGGCGCTCGAAGGGTCGAACGGTGCGTACACCAGGGTGAGCAGGTCGTCGTACGTGAGGACCGACCGGTCCTCCCTCCGCTGCTTGGCGTGCGCGCGCGCATATTCGATGAAGCGCTCCCGGAAGCGAAACACGGCATAGTCGAGACCAGGAACGAGGGCTTGCTGCGCTTCGCAAAGCGGCGTGCATGCTGAAAAAAATGGATCTCGCGGCTCGTCGCGCCCCTTCTTCGTCTTCAGCTTTCCTTGGGCAAGCTTCGGCAGAAAATCCGGCGGATACGTGAAGCCGTTCTTCATGAAGAACTCGTCGAGCGCCGGAAGCCACTTGTCCTCGATCGTTCGCGCTTTGTAGTACGTCCCGCTGAGATCGTCGTTGGTGGTTAGAAGCTCGGCCACTTGCCCGCGGCGTGCGGCCCAGAGCGCTGCCGCCTCCTCGTGGCACAGCAGCCAACGCTCGAGCGCCGCCCGGTCGACCTCCGCAGGCGCGGGCCCGAGGATCTCGATGCCGGGCATCGCGCTCACCTTCGCCAACTTCGCGAGCTCGGAGGCGCTGACCTTTTCCTTCTCGAGGGCGCGCAGCATCCAATCGGGTGCGTCGTAGAGCTCGGTCGTCCAGAAATCGATCGCGAGCTCCGAGTACATCGACGACGCGTCTTCTGAGACCTCGAAGTCGAAGTCGATGCCGAAAAGGAGCGGATAGTCTTGAAGCAGACGCTGGCAGAATCCGTGGATGGTCAGGATGGCGGCCCGGTCCATCTCCCCGAGCGCCGCTCTGAGCTTCATTTCGGTCTCGCGTCGACCGAGACGTTCGACCGTCGCGGCGACGACGCCATGGAGGGCGTCATCGGTCTTCGACGCTTCCTCGAGAAGCAGGATCGCATCGAGGATTCTCTGGCGAGTGCGTATCCGAAGCTCGGCCGTGGCGGCTTTGGTGTAGGTGACGACCAGAATCTCCTCCGGCTTGAGGTCGCGCTCCAGGATCGCGCGGACGAAGTACGTGGTGATCGTGTAGGTCTTGCCGGTCCCGGCGCTGGCTTGCACCAACGTCGGCGCGAGTAGAGGGATGAGCTGAGGAGAGATGGAGCTCATCCTTCGCTCCGGTGGCGAAACATCGGCTCATAGACGACCGTTGCGGCTTGCACGAAGTCCTTGCGCCACTCCGAATCGAGAAAAGGGTCGTCCGGTCCGAGGACGTAGTCGATGTAGGGGCTCCAGCCTCGCTGGCTGCTCAGCTTCTTGCCGGCTTCGGAGAACGCCTTGACCGAATCCGCTCGACCGAGCGTCTCCACGAACAACCAGGACGCCTCTCCGAATCGAGGAGGCGGCGTTTGCAGTGACCCGCGATAGAGGTCGACCAAAGTCTGCAGCAGATGATGTGCGTCCGCGACCGGGCTGAAAGACAGCACCTTGGCTCGCGTCTCGGTGTCTCGAAGCACCAGATGCGTTGCGGTCGGGAGCTCGTTCGACGTCTGCATGAGCAAATGCTCGATCCAGGTGCTCAGCTCCGCGTGCCGCCCCGCTTTGGTGAACCGGCTCGAGACGCGGTGCTCGTCACTCAGCCCGTCGATGCGAGCTTCGAGGACTACGCCGTCGAGCTCCACCGCCACGAGCCTCGACCCAAGCCCATGCTCGCTTCGGAGCCCAGCCCGTCGCGCGTCGACGGTGCGAATCTCGCCCGAGAGTCGTTGCCTCTCGAGCGCCCCCCAGTTCCCGTCAGGAAATTCCGGCGCGGCCGCGAGGTACTCCTCGAGTGCCCGGTCACGAAGTCCGGCCCTCAGCGATGCGTTGCCGAGCATGGCGGCCTCGCGCCGGCCGATGCTGGTCAACGCGCTCGTCGGCTCGTAAAGGTCCGACGCGTCGAATCGGGCGCGGAGAACCCGTTCGATGAAGGTTCTCATGGGCTCCCAAAGCCAGGCCGAGAGCTCGCCCACCGACAGAATCTCTTCCGCGGTCCCTGCGTCCGCGACCAACTCGATTCGCCCAGGAGTCTCGGCAGGCTGTCCAAGGGCGCGTGCGATATCGAGATACCGCCTCGAGCTGCTTTGCGGAAGGCCGCTCTCGTCGAAGTACCTGGAGTCGAACGCATGTAGCGGGTGTGCCGTCGCTTCGAGCACCGGTTCGTTCTCGGCCAGCGTGTAGTAGCGTCGAAGGGTTTCGCACAGCTCCCAAACGACGGGCGACGAGTTCGCGCCGCTTCGAGGACTATCGGCGGGTGCGCTGTAGGTGATGATGAGGCGATCCCTCGCGCACAGGACCGCCTGGAGGAATGAATGACGGTCGTCGTCTCGCTTGTTGCGATCGCCGGGTTCGTAAGTCGCCCGAGTCTGATCGAAGCTGGGGCGGTCGTCCGCCCGCGGAAACCGGTCTTCGCTCATCCCCATGAGACAGACAACGCGAAACGGAACCGAGCGGAGCGGCACCAGCTCGCAGAGTGTCACGCCGCGTCTTAGAAAGCCGACAGCGGGCGCCTTCTCTTGCAGCAACGCGCCGAGCTCTCTGCGAACCGTCTTGAGAGAGATCGCGCCCTCGTATGCGCTCTGCCGGGCCAGCTCGCGTAGTTCGCCCAGCGCCGCTCGAAGGGCACGCACCCCGGCGTTGCTCTCGTCGTCCTCCGCGAACAGCAACGAGGAGAACTGTTCGAGCAAGGTCGCCCAGGCCTCGATGCCGAGCGGACTCCGGGTCCTGCGCTGCAGCTCGAAAAGAAGCTCGCAGAGGCTTGCCAAGCGTCCCAGGAGCTCCGCGTCTCCGAGGCTCGGCGCCCCACGCGGTAGCAAGCCTTCGAAGACATCGATGCTGTCGGGGGTCGACGCGAAGCCGAGAAAAAGACGCCCCAAGCCCGCACGCCAGGTGTGGACAGGGTCCGGTGGAAACTCGAGCTCTTGGCGATGCTCCTCGTCGATCCCCCAGCGGACTCCCGACGCGGCGAGCAACTCCGTGAGCCGTGCCCGCTCGTCTTGTGTAAATCGAAAGGTCTCCCGCAGCGAGCTAGCGTCCATGAGTTGCATCAGGTCGAAGACCGAAAAGCGAGAGTCGAGCACGTCGAGCACCGCCATGAAATCGTCATAGAAGCGTGCATCGTCCCGTGTCTTGCGGTCGTGGACTTCGAAGGGGATGCGGCGCTGATCGTCCTGGCCGAAAACGGCGCGGAACGCGGGCGCGTACGACTCGAGGTCCGGCGCCATGACGACGATGTCTTCGGGGCGAAGCGATGCGTCGTCCTCGAGCGCGGCCCGCACGAGCTCATGAAGCACCTGGACCTCGCGCATCGGCCCGGTGCATGCGTGAATCGAGATCGACTGATCCGAGGCGTTGATCGTTTGCCGCGTGCCGTCCGCTCGGGGGCTTCGAAACTCGAGGACATCGGCCTGGAACGAGCTTAGAAGGTTCTGCCGCACTGGCGCTTCGAAGACGTCGATCTCCTCTTGCACGGTGTCGCCGACACCGATCAACAGTTGCTGGAAGTCTCGTGCGAGCCGGCCGAGCGAGCAAAGGAGTGGGTGGCCGTCGCCCGGCACGTCATCCAAGCCGACGGGAAGCTGGGGCGTGCGGTCCACGTCGGCCATGTATTCGGACGATGGCTGCAGCAGATAGAATGTCGTCGGAATGGTTTGCGACAGCGCGCTGAACAACTCGAGGAACAGCGGCGGCAGGGTCTCGAGGGCAAACAGATGCAGCCGCTCAAAAGGGAGGCCTCGAGGCTTTGCGTTCGAACGAAGAGCACGAATGGCCGCCGTGGTGCGTGAAGCGAGATCGTGCGGGCCCAGTCGCCCCACCACCCGACGCCATAGCTCAGCCTGCCAGCCGGGAGCTTCATCCTGCGTCCAGTCTTGCAAGAGCCCAGGCCGGTACACCACGTAGTCGTCGAACACGCTCGACACGCTGCTTGCGAGCCGCAACACCCGGTCGGCGTCCGAAGGCTCACCGAGGTAGGCCTTCAGCGCTCCCGGCGCGGATTCGTTGAGCAGCTCGGCGATGGTCCACTTCAAACGTCCCGGATCGTAGGCCTTCGCCTCTTCGGGGCGCCCCTCCGACAGGCTGTCGAGCACCTGCTCGATCACCGAACGCGGAAACGGAAAGGACGGGTTGCTCCAAACGCCGAGCCGTTCGGCCAAGGCAAGCGTGAGCCACCGCTCCATGCCACGGCTCTGGACGACGATCGCCTCTCGTTCGAAGGGCCCAAGGGGCTCGTCGCGGACCCGCGAGGCGAGCGCATCGGCTAGGTTCTCGGTTCGGTTGCTACGGATGAGCTTCATGCGCTCAGCGAGGCGGAAACTTTCGCTCCAGGTTCTTCATACCGTTGCCGAGTGCGACTTGGAACAGCTTTTTTCCCATCCAGGATTTGACGGCTGAGCGGGGAAGCCGCCCGTAGGCGAGCCAGCACACCACGGTCCCGCCATCGGGGTGGGGTTCGCAAGCGAGCACCCCGAGGTGGTCGGTGCATGTCCCGAAGAACGCTGCATCGTTGGCCGAGTAGGCAAGCATCCGCGGCGCTTCAAACTCTTTGACCGTCTCTCGTATGGGCTTGCCCGCTGCGCCCTGGATCAGACGCACCGATCCCACCTGGCCTGGAATTTCGGCCTTCGTGTCGTCTGCCCAGGTCTTCTTCGCGGCCCAGATCCATTCGCTCGCCCGATCGAAGTCGGTGACGTAGTTGAACAGCTCGCGCTGCGTGACGTCCAGGTGTCGGGTCGTCTCGAAGAGCAAGGGTTGATCGCTCAGACGTGAGCCTGTTGCTTTGGCGTAGGTCGTGAACTCCGAGAAGGCACCCATCTCCGCGAGTCTTACCGCTTTGCATCGAAGTTCAAGCCTCAAGAGAGGCGGTTTCGATAGTCCGCGTAGTCAAAACGCCGCTGTACCCGGTAGGAGTCATCACGGGGGTCATAGAGGGCGATCGATGGTAGGCGCACGCCGTTGAACGTGCTGGTCTTGACCATGGTGTAGTGAGCCATGTCTTCGAAGAGCAAGCGGTCACCGACCTCCAATGGCTCGGCGAAGGAGTACTCCCCGATCATGTCGCCCGCGAGGCAGCTCAGGCCCCCTAGCCGGTAGGTATGAGCCAGTTTGTCTGGCTCCGCGGCGCCCCGAATCTGCGGCCTGTAAGGCATTTCGAGGACGTCCGGCATGTGGGCGGTCGCGGACGTGTCGAGGATGGCGACCGGCCCATCGTTCTCGACGATGTCGAGCACGGACGCGACGAGCACACCGGCGTTCAGGCCGATCGCCTCTCCGGGTTCGAGGAACACGTCGACCCCGTGCCGCTGCTTGAAGTCACGCACGAGGTCGATCAATAGACGCACGTCGTAGCCGGCCTTCGTGATGTGGTGACCGCCACCAAAGTTCACCCACTTCGCGCGGGCGAGCCAGGGCTCGAATCGGTCTTCGATGACGGCAAGTGTTCGTTGAAGCGCATCGGCTCCGAGCTCGCACAGCGTGTGGAAGTGCAAACCGTCGATCCCGCGGAGGTCCGCTTGGCTGAGGGCGGCATGGGTCGTGCCGAGCCGCGATCCGGGCGCGCACGGGTCATAGAGCGCCACGTCGACTTCGGAGTGTTCTGGATTGATTCGCAGGCCGAAGCTCTTGCCGGGCGTGTGTTCATCGATGATCGCCCGGAAGCGATCGACCTGTGATGGCGAGTTGAAGACGACGTGATCCGAGTAGCGAATCGTTTCGCGCAGTGACGGCTCATCAAAGGCGGGGCAATAGGTGTGGACCTGCTTGCCGAGCTCTTCGGCGCCGAGCCTCGCTTCGTCGGGGCCGCTCGCCGCCACCCCATCGAGGTACTTCCCCACGACCGGGAACGTCGACCAGGCCGCAAAGCCCTTGAGCGCTAGCAAGATGCTGCAGCCCGACGCCTCTTGGACATGCGCAAGTAGCTGCAAGTTGCGTTCGAGCGCCTCGAGGTCGATCACATACGCCGGCGAAGTCACTCGGCTTGCATCGAGCTTGGGGCAAGCGAGCACTATAGCTCCTTCACGTGCCACGGAAGCCCGCGGACTGCGAGCTCTTCGAGGAACGGCTCCGGGTCGAGCTGCTCGACGTTGAACACACCCCGCCCGCGCCACTGATCGGTCAGCATCATCTTAGCGCCGACCATGGTTGGAACGCCGGTGGTGTATGAAACCGCCTGGGCCCGAACTTCCTTCCAAGATTCCTCGTGGTCGCACACGTTGTAGATGAACACCTTGCGGCGCTCTCCGTCCTTGCGGCCCTCGATCAAGCAGCCGATGCTCGTCTTGCCCGTGTAGTTCTCGCCGAGTGTCGACGGGTCGGGAAGCAGCGCCTTCAAGAACTGAAGCGGGACGATCTCGCGGCCCTCATACTCGATGGGAGCGATGCTGGTCATGCCGACGTTTTGAAGCACACGCAGATGCGTCAGGTACTCGTCCCCGAACGTCATCCAAAAACGAATGCGCTTGAGCCCATCGATGTGCCTCACCAACGACTCGAGCTCTTCGTGATAGAGCAGGTACGCCTTGCGTTCGCCGACTTCGGGAAAATCGAACGTGCGCGACTGCGACATCGGCTCGATCTCTACCCACTCGCCGTTCTCCCAGTAGCGGCCGCGCTGGGTGATTTCGCGGATGTTGATCTCAGGGTTGAAGTTGGTGGCAAAAGGGTGGCCGTGATCCCCAGCATTGCAGTCGAGGATATCGATCGAGTCGATCTCGTCGAACAGCTTTTTCTGGGCATACGCGCAGAAGACGTTGGTCACCCCCGGGTCGAAGCCCGAGCCCAATAGCGCCATGATTCCCCGAGCTTGAAAGCGCTCTTGGTAGGCCCACTGCCATCGATACTCGAACTTCGCCTCGTCGGGCGGCTCGTAGTTCGCGGTGTCCAGGTAGTCGACGCCCGCCTCGAGACAGGCATCCATCAGAGGTAGGTCCTGATAGGGGAGCGCGACGTTGATCAGGAGGGCTGGTTGCACGCGTTTGATCAAGGCGACCGTCTGTGCGACGTCGTCGGCATTCACTTGGGCAATCTCGATTTCACAGCCGCGAAGCTCTCGCACCTGCCTCTGGATCGTCTCGCAACGGGACAATGTCCGGCTGGCCAGGACGACCTCCGAAAACGTGTCTCTATCGTTCGCGCATTTGTGGGCCACGACGCCGCCCACGCCACCCGCGCCAATGATCAACACCCTGCTCATCGAGTCCTCCGCGGCGAGCTATACGATCTAGGCGCCCGCTGTGCGAGGTGTGACTTCGACGTTCCTGGTTTGCAAGCCAAGTCGCGTGACTTTCACCGGAGCTTGTGGTTACCTCCGGGACCTTACGAGGGAAGGGTGTAAGCGTTTTGATGCACGCAGCGATAGTGGGTTTAGACGTCGGCTCAACGACCGTGAAAGCGGTCGTCGTCGATCCAGAAACCAAAGACATCATCTGGAGCGACTACCAGCGGCATCACACCAAGCAGGCCGAGTGTGTGCTCGACTTCATGGAGCGCATTGAGAAGGTTCTCGGCGAGCACAGTTGTGACGACGTCCGAGTGTTCATCACCGGGTCGGGCGCGACGCCTCTCGAGGCCCCCCTTCGCGCGAAGTTCGTTCAAGAGGTGAACTCCGTCACGTTGGCGGTCGAGATGTTGCACCCCGATGCGGGGTCCGTCATCGAGCTCGGTGGCCAGGATGCGAAGATCATCATCTTCAAAGAGAACAAGAAGACCGGCGACAAGACCGCGATCGCTTCGATGAACGACAAATGCGCTTCCGGGACGGGAGCCACCATCGACAAGTGCATGATCAAAGTGGGCATGCCCTCCGAGGAGACACTGAACCTCCATTTCAATGGCGACAGTCTGCACCACGTGGCTGCGAAGTGTGGCGTCTTTGCGGAAACCGACATCGTCAACCTCGTCAAGACCGGCATTCCGTCCGACGAGATCATGTGCTCACTAGCCGACGCGATCGTCATGCAGAACCTCTCCGTGCTCACGCGAGGCAACACGCTTCGGCACAAGGTGCTTCTGCTCGGTGGTCCCAACACGTTCCTTCCGTTCCTTCAGGAATGCTGGCGAAAGCGCATCCCAGAGACCTGGGACGAGCGCGGGTACGACTACCCGAAGGATGTGCCGATCGAGGAGCTGATTCCGGTGCCGGAGAACGCCGCCTTGTATGCGGCGTACGGCGCCGTGCTGTACGGCATGCACGAGCCGCGCGAGGTGGGCGTCTACGAAGGCCTCGACGATCTCCGGCGCTACATCCTCGAGGGCCGTAAAGAGCGTCTCGGAGAAAGCGCAGGCCCGCCGCTGGCGAGCGATGAGGCAGAGCTGACGCAATTCCTCGATGCGTACCGGATCCCCAAATTCATCGAGCCAGAGATGCCCGCGGGCAGCACGGTGAAAGCGGTGATCGGTCTCGATGGGGGCAGCACCTCGTCCAAGGCGGTGTTGTTGGGCGAGGACGGCGAAGTCCTCATGAAGACCTACGCTCTGTCGAAGGGCAACCCCATCCAGGACGCCAAAGAGCTCCTCGAAGATCTACGCACGCGCGTTCGCGAAAAGGGAGCCGAGCTCGAGATCCTAGGCTTTGGCGCGACGGGTTATGCCGCCGACGTGCTCGAGGAGTGCGTCTGCGCAGACGTCAACGTAGTCGAGACGGTCGCTCACATGATGAGCGCCACCCACTACTTCGGCGACGTCGATGTCATCTGCGACATCGGCGGACAGGACATCAAAGTCCTCTTCATGGAGAACGGGGACATCAAGACCTTCAAGCTGTCGAACCAGTGCTCGGCAGGCAACGGCATGTTGCTGCAGGCGATGGCCGATCAGTTTGGTCTTCCGGTGCAAGAGTACGCAGAGCATGCCTTCAATGCCGAGCTGGCACCGACGTTTAGCTACGGCTGCGCAGTCTTCCTCGATACCGACCGCGTGAACTTCCAAAAAGAAGGCTTCGGCAAAGACGAGCTGCTTGCGGGCCTTGCGCAAGTCCTCCCGAAGAACGTCTGGCAGTACGTCGTCGGCGTGCCACGCATGGCAGCGCTCGGGCGCAAGTTCGTGCTGCAGGGCGGCACTCAATACAACTTGGCGGCCGTCAAAGCGCAGGTGGACTACATCAAGGAGCGTGTACCCAACGCCGAGGTCTACGTCCATCCCCACAGCGGTGAGGCTGGAGCGATCGGCGCCGCGATGGAAACATTGCGCGTGGTGAAGCGACGCGGCAGCTCGACCTTCATCGGCTTCGATGCCGCAATCGATCTCAGGTACGAGACCAAGAACGACGAGAGCACGACCTGCCACTTCTGCGCCAACGAATGCTCACGAACCTTCATCGATACCTACCGGCCCGACGGCTCGACCAGCCGCTACATCAGTGGCTTCTCGTGCGAAAAGGGCATGGTCGAGTCGAAAGATGCGATGGAAGAGCTCGTCAAGGAGCGCCGGAAGGTCATGAAGGAGTTTCCGAACCTCGTGACCCACGAGGGGCTCAAGGTATTCAAGCGTGTGGGAGGCGTGCAGCCCATGCCCGAGGCCGGGACGCCCGTTGAAGACGTCAAGGTCGAGCGGAAGTTCTTCGGGGCGATCGAGCGGACGAAGTATCAACGTGCGTTCGAGCGTTCATCCGAGGCGGCAGCAGAGAAGCGGGCCAAGTGGCGCGTGGGCATTCCGCGCGTCCTCAACATGTATTCGACCGCGCCGTTCTTCCGCACGTACCTCGAGGTGCTCGGCGTGCGACCGAAGAACATCGTCTTCAGCGACCCGAGCTCGGAGGAGATGTTCGCTGAGGGTGGCAAGTACGGGTCGGTCGACCCTTGCTACCCCTCGAAGGTGGCGCAGGCACACTTTCACCAACTGTTCTTCCACAAGCACGTGAAGACGCCGTTGGACGTGATTTTCTTCCCCATTTTGACGCACGTCCCCTCGTTCGTGACCGACGCAATCGACTACACGAGCTGTCCCATCGTCGCCGGCACGCCTGATGTCATGAAGGCCGCCTTCACCAAAGAGCAGGACTACTTCGCGACTCGGGGCATCACGTACATGGCGCCCGCCTTCAGCTTCACGGAGCCAACCCTCCTGAAGCGCGCGATGTTCGAAGCGTTTCGGGATGAGCTCGAAATCACCGAGGACGAGAGCGATTTCGCGGTCGCTGAAGGCTTAGGGGCCCTCGAGCGGTTCGACCAAGAGCTCCAAGCCAAGGGCAAGGCGATCCTCGACCAGGTCGAGTACGACAACAAAATCGCCATCCTCGTGGTTGGCCGCCCGTATCACCTCGATCCCGGCCTTCACCACAACATCCCCGATGAGTTCCAGGTTCTCGGCTATCCGATCCTGAGCATTCGTTCGATTCCCAAGGACGAGGAATGGCTTCGACGTTTCTACAAAGAAGACGAGGACGTCCTCAGCATTGGCGACGTGTGGCCCGAGAACTATTCGGCCAACTCCGCGCAAAAGGTGTGGGCCGTGAAGTTCGCCGCTCGCCACCCGAACGTGGCGATTCTCGACCTCAGTAGTTTCAAGTGCGGGCACGACGCGCCCACCTACGGCATCATCGACAGCATCGTTTCGAGCAGCGGCCTGCCGTCCGTGTCACTTCACGACATCGACGCCAACAAGCCGGGCGGGTCGATCAAGATCCGCGTCAAGACCTACGCTCATTCGCTCAACCTCCGCCAGGAGCACCTCGAGGATGTCGCATCCCGACGGGATCAGCTCGAGCGCCGCATCGATGAAAAACGACTGGAGCTTCTCCAAATGAAGCAGGCGCAGCTTGCCCAGCATCGACGCGCCGATCTGCAGCTCGAGCGTCAGATCAACGAGCTCACAGAAAAAGTGAAGAGTTATCACACCGAAGCCGTGGAGAACCCGGAAGAGGGGCTCTCGGAGGCGGTGTCCAAGAGTTTGATTCGTCTTGGCAGGAAGACCAAGGACGGGAACATCGTCCGAGTTTAAGGGGCTGAAAAATGGCTGATGGTTTTGAAATCGACATCGAGAAAGAGTTAGCGGAGTTCGAAGCGAAGGAACGAGCAAAGCTCGGTCTCGAAGACAACCGCGAGCAATGGACCGATTCCATGATCGATCCCTTCTTCTCTGCATCCGAGCGACCGCGTACAACCATCCTCAACGGCGGCCTCACCTTGTCCCACGACGAGTTCGTCGCGGCGGCGTTGAAGGGGATTGGTTACAACACGCGCGTCATGGAAGTCGCCGACAACGAGTCGCTGCGACACGGAAAAGAGTTCGGCAACAAGGCACAGTGTAACCCCACATATTTCACCGTGGGCAACCTGGTGAAGGAGCTTTGCCGCCTGCGCGACGAGGAAGGTCTGAGCCCCCAACAGATCATCGATGAGTACATCTTCCTGACGGCCGGCGCATGTGGCCCTTGCCGATTCGGGATGTACGTGACCGAGTACCGCAAGGCGCTTCGGGATGCGGGCTTCGACGGGTTCCGAGTCGTTCTCTTCCAGCAGCAGTCCGGCTTCAAGCAGGCCACTGGCGAGGAGGTCGGCCTGGCCCTCAATCCTCAGTTCTTCATGGCGCTCGCTCGCGCTCTCTTCGCCGGAGACGTGCTGAACGTGATGAGCTACCGGATTCGCCCCTACGAGGTCGAAGAGGGCGCTACGGATCGCGCCATCGCTGCTGTGAAAAGGGACATTTGCGATGCCCTCGAGCACAACCAAAGCGTCCTGAAGGCACTGTGGCATGGCCGTAAACGCCTTGCCGCCGTAGAGGTCGATCGCCTTCAGGCGAAGCCCAAGGTCGCGATCATCGGTGAGTTCTGGGCGATGACCACCGAGGGCGACGGCAACTATCACCTTCAGCGATTCATCGAATCCGAAGGCGGGGAAAACGACATTCAGACCCTCGTCAACTGGCTCCTCTACACACTGTGGGAGATGCGGCACGACACCGAGCAGCGCATGACCCTGCGTGCAGAGGACAAGGGCTACTACGGACTCGAAGGGTCCGATGTTGGGTACAAAATGGCCGGCGTGTGGCTCGGCGAGCTTGCGCTCCGAGCCACCTTTGCGACGTTCTGCGGGGTCACCGGCCTCAAGGGCCACAGGCTCCCGGACATGGACGAGATCGCAAAGATTGGCCACAGCTTCTACAACAACGAGCTACGCGGTGGCGAAGGTCACATGGAGGTCGCCAAGCTCGTGCTCAACGTCGCGAAGCAAAAGGCGACCATGACACTCAGCGTGAAGCCGTTCGGTTGCATGCCCAGCTCGGGCGTATCCGACGGCATTCAAACCGTCATCACCGAGCTTCACCCGGACGCGATCTTCTGCCCGGTCGAAACCAGTGGCGACGGCGCGACCAACTTCTACTCCCGCGTCCAAATGTACATGTTCAAGGCGCGCGAGCGGGCCCGCAAGGAGCACCAGGAGGCGCTCGACGCGTACGGCGTCACCGAGGAGCAGGTCCGCGAGTTCGTGAAGGGGTCTCCCTACGGCAAGACCCTCTACAAGGCGCCACACGTCAAGGCTGGTACGAGTGCGGACATCATCCACCAGGTAGGGCCGCTCATCGGAAAGGGCCGGCTTGGCCGCGCGAAGGTACACAGCACGCGCGCAGTGGCCCGCACCAAGGGTTTCTTCACCAAGGACCTCCCGCACGCGAAGCAAACCTTCGACAAGATGGCTCCATACCTGCCCTCGCTCGGGCGTCTCATCTACGTCGAGCTCAAAGAAAAGCTCCCGGCGCCCAAGGAGGCCTGGCAGACGCTCATGAGGCGGGCGGTGCCCCAGTCCGAGG
>CBDURI010000016.1:0-18676 GCA_965369435.1 uncultured bacterium | reverse complement strand
GGCCCAGCAAGAACAGCGCATCGGTCCCCGGCTGAATGAACACGTGTTCGTCGGCGACCCGGGCCGTCTCGCAACGCCGCGGGTCGATGACGACGACCTTCCCGCCGCGCTTGCTGATCGCCTCGAGACGCTTCTTGATGCCGGGCGCCGCCATGATGCTGCCGTTCGATGCGAGCGGATTCGCCCCGATCAGCATCATGAAGTCGGTCCGGTCGACATCGGGCACCGGAAACAGAAGCTGATGCCCGAACATGAAGTACGAAGCCATCATGAGCGGTAGCTGATCGCAGGACGTTGCCGAGAAGCGGTTCTTCGAACCGAGGGTCCGAAGGAAAGGGGGGCCGAACACCAGCGTGCCGAAGTTGTGCGCGTTCGGGTTGCCCAAATAGACGCCGACCGCGTCCCGGCCGTGGTCGTCTTGAATCTTCTCGATGCGGTCCACCACTTCGGTGAACGCGTCGTCCCAGCTCATTGGCTCCCAACGATCGCCCACGCGGCGCACCGGTTGCCTCAACCGGTCGGGGTCATCGTATAGGTCTTTCAATGCGGTTGCCTTGGGGCACACGTGCCCTCGGCTGAAGACGTCTTGTTCGTCGCCCCGGATCGACACGACTTCCTCGCCGTCGATCTTGACCTCGATTCCGCACATCGCTTCGCAGAGGTTGCACGTTCGGTAGTGGGTGGTGGTCTGGGCGCTCATCCGCCGAGCATACCCGACCCTAGGCCCGCGGCGAACCCCTCTCCCGATGGGGTCGAAACCCCCCTCAAGCCTTCTCGTCTTCGGCTTTCTTGGCTGCCACGAAGCGAAGGCGCAGGTCGTAGAGCACCTCGGTAATCAGGCGCTCTTCCTCGCCGGTGAGGTTCCCTCTCGTCTTTTTTTCGAGCAGTGCGATGCAGTCGATCGATTGCTTGGCGTGCGCGAGGTTGACGGTCGAGTCGTCTTCGGAATCGGGCAGCTTGCCAAGGCACATCAATGTGGACGTGCTCAACGACAAAACGAAGGTGTTGAAGTCGATTGTCGGAGAGGTGCTGTCTTCCTCGCTCATGGGACCTACTCCGTAGCCACGCCGTCCGCCGTATCGTCCAGGTCGATGTCGAGCTGGTCGTAGGTGCCCTCACGGTCCGCGAGGTCGGCCAAATGCTTCTCGTACTCTGCCTTCGAAATCAAGCCCTTCGCGATGTTGCGTTCCACGATCCGCTTGTCCAGTAGTTTATCACCCAAAGTTGCCATGCGGCCGAGTGTAGATTCGCCGCGGACGCTGTCAACTCGCACGAGCTCGAGCCCCGCTAGGGGTCGTCCTGCATGAAGCGCGCGGCGTAGGGGAAGTCGTTGCCCCGCCGTGCCAGGGAAGCGATCGCCCGGGCGTCCACGGGCGCGAGCTGCTCCGGCGTGTACAGCTCGGCGGAGCCGCCCGACACACCGCGCCGAACCATGTCCGGCAGGTGGGTCGGCGGCGCGAATGGCATTGGCACCGGCGCGAACTTGTCGTTGTTGGCCTTCATCCAGGCCAGCCCGCTCCGCTCGATGACCGCGGCGCGCTCGTCGCTGCTCAGCGTCACCGCCAGATGGGCTGCGATGCGATCGACCGCACCCGGAAGGTCGCGCTTCATGTCGGCGAAGAAGAGCACCAACACCTCGGGCGCGTCGCGCACCCCCCACCATCCGAGGGTATGCTCCACCCAGGCCTCCACGCCAGTCTCCCGGCTGGTCAGGAACAAGTCCAGCCAGTCGGCCGGGTCGAGGGTGTCGGCCACACCCAGCAGCGGCGGCAGGAAGTGGTAGCTGGAGACAAGGACCTCTTTGGGATCGCGCAGCACGACGACGTACCGGGCCGCGTCGGAGTGCGGCACGTAGGCTTCGTCCAGGTGAGTCTTGATCACTCGCAGACCGGTCGGGCTGCCGCGCCAGCTCGCTGGGTCGTCGAGAGCGATAGGGCTCCCGTCCATGTTGTCCGGCCACGGCACGAGATCGTGGATGTGGTCGAACTCGGCGGCCCCGCGATGCGCGAGCTGTTGGCAGATCTGCATGGCCCAGTTGGTGCCCGACTTCACGTAGGTCGCGACGATCACGTCCCGCTCCGTGGGCGTGTAGCCCGCGAACGCTGCCCGCATGCTGCGCTCCGAGCGGAGCACGGTGCTGGCCAACTCCACGATCTGGCGGCTCAGACCGAGGCGCTTGGCGACACGATGAGCGAAGCGGACAGGGGTGTAGCGGTCGGGGGTCTGCACGGTTGGCTCCGGGTCGCTAATATAGCGCGAAACGTCTGCGGATTGCCAAGCCGCACAAGTTTGACAGCCCCCTGGCAACCCCCGATCCTGCAATCGTGCTTCGCACAGTCCCGCCATCGGCTGACCAGCTAAGGGAGCTGGAGATATTGATTCGCGCGCACCACCCGCTCTTGCAGGTGGATACCGTCGAGGAGGACCGGGTCCACGTGCTCCTCGAGCACGCGGCTGAACACACCGGGTTGCCGCTCTTTTCGTGGACCCAAATTGAGGGCCTGCGCCGCGAGCTACCCGACACGGGCCGAACCCCCGACACCGGACCTCCCCAGAAGGCGCTAGCCTTCATCGAGCGTTCCAACCTCGAGGCGATCTTTCATTTGCGAGGGCTCGGGCCCTACTTGCACGAGCCGGCCGTCGTCGCTCTGATCAAGAGCATCCACAAAAAGTACTTTGGCCATCGAGGCGCGCTGGTGCTGTCCGGCCACGCCATGGACATGCCTCCGAGCATCGAGCACCTGTTCACGCCCATCGATCTGCGGGCGCCGTCGCCCGAGGCGTATCACTCGTTCATCCAAGCGGTGTTGCGCGACTTGGCCAAGCGGCTCCCCGTCAAAGTCGAGCTCTCGAGCGCCGACGTCTCTCAATTGCTGTCTGCGCTGCATGGACTCACCTTCTTCGAGGTCCGCAAGATCATCACGCAAGCCGTCATCGAGGACGGCGTGCTAGGGCGCGATGACATCGTGGGAGTGCTCGAAGCCAAGCGCCAGATCATCGAGCGGTCGGGCGTCCTCGAGTACTTCCCCCACGAGCACGACATGGGCGACGTGGCCGGCCTCGACGAGCTCAAGGGCTGGCTCCGGAAACGGCAGGCGGCGTTCGAAGACCCCAAGAAGGCCAAGGAGTACGGGCTCTCTCCCCCGAAGGGGTTGCTCCTGATCGGCGTCCAGGGATGCGGGAAGAGCTTGTGCGCCAAGGCGGTGGCGGCGGAGTGGAAGCTTCCCCTGATCCGACTCGACCCATCAAACCTATACAATCGCTACGTCGGCGAGAGCGAGAAAAATCTGAAGCGTGCGATCAAGCTCGCCGAGGCGATGGCGCCGGTGGTGCTGTGGATGGACGAGATCGAAAAGGCGCTCTCGCAAGAAGATGCTGAGGGCGGTCCCGCGCAGCGGATCTTCGGTACCTTCCTAGCCTGGCTTCAAGACAAGAAAGAGAGCGTGTTCGTCATCGCGACGGCGAACGACATCTCGAAGCTGCCTCCCGAGCTGATGCGAAAGGGCCGCTTCGACGAGATCTTTTTCGTCGACCTTCCCGGTGAGGCGGCGCGCAAGCGAATCTTGGAGATTCACCTGAAGCGAAGGAACCGTGATGTGGCCAAGTTCGATCTCCTCCGGCTGGCCGATCTCACCGACGGATTCAGCGGGGCCGAGATCGAGCAGGCCGTCGTGTCGGCCCTGTACACGGCGTTCTCTCGCCAAGAAGAGCTCACGACCGAGGCGATCGCGGAGGAAGTCGAGCTGACCAAACCGCTGTCGGTAACGATGGCCGAGCGGATCGACGCGCTCCGCGATTGGGCCAAAGATCGCGCTGTTTTCGCGGGCTGACCGGTGTGGGCTAGCGCGCGCGCGGCGCCTGCCCTAGCTTTCGCGGCCTTAGCTCGAGAGGTCTTGGATGCGTCGACGATTGATTCTTGGTTGTGCTTTGCTTGTAGCGGCCCTTGTCGGCTGCGGCAGCAGCAGTGATAGCGGTGCCGGTGGAAGCGGCGGCGCCTCGGGAGGCCGCGGTCTCGTCGTGCAAACCCGTTCGGGTCCCGTGGAGGGCTACGAGGACGACGGCGTGTTTTCGTATCGCGGCATTCCGTATGCGGCACCGCCCGTGGCTGACCTCCGTTGGAAGCCGCCCATCGACCCGGCATCGTGGACCGAGACGCTTCCCGTGACCGAGAAGGGCAATATCTGCCCTCAGCAAGCTTTCTTAGGGCTCCCCACTCCAGGGTTCAGCCCGGCCGAGGACTGCCTCTACATCAACATCGACACCCCGGTGCAGGGTGCCGAGTTGCCGGTGATGGTGTGGATCCACGGCGGCGGCTTCACGGTGGGTGAAGGCATTCAGGCCGACGGCGGCACCGTAGGTGACCTGGTTGCGCGGCAGACCGGCGCGGTCGTGGTCAGTATGAACTATCGGCTGGGGCAACTCGGGTTCCTGGCTCACTCCGAGCTGACCGCTGAGAGCCCTGACGCGGCGTCGGGCAACTATGGCTTGATGGATCAGACAGCCGCCTTGCAGTGGGTTCAACAGAACATTGCAGAGTTCGGCGGCGACCCCGACAACGTCACGGTTTTCGGAGAGTCGGCAGGGGCGTTCAGTGTGTGCAGCCACCTCGCGTCGGCCAAGAGCGCCGGCCTGTTCGCGAAGGCCATCATACAGAGCGGATCCTGCGAACGGCCCTGGTCGACGCTTGCCGCCGCCGAATCCCAGGGAGATGCCTACGCCGAAGCCCTGGGCTGCGACGGGGAGGACGATGTGCTGGCCTGCATGCGCGCCAAGCCCTGGGCCGATGCGCTGGCAGCGTTACCACAGGCTCCCAACTTCGGGATCACGCCCAGCGAAGAACCCGGCGGCAGCTGGGGGCCCATTCTCGATGGTTCGTTTTTCACCGAGCAGCCGACTGATTCGTTCACGTCCGGCAACTTCAACCGGGTGCCGACGATCGCCGGGTTCAGCAAAGAAGAGGCGAGGCTTTTCATCTGGATCGCCGAGCTCTTTGATCCGTCCTTCGAGGTGACAGCGGACAACTACGTGGAGCTGATCGCGCATCTCCTCAGCGGTGACACCGCGCTCGCGCAGAGAGTAGCGGAGCAGTATCCGCTCGAGGACTACTCGGAGCCTGCAGTGGCGCTGGCAGCCGTTACGACAGACGCCATCTTCCGATGTCCGGGCAAGAGCGAGGTCGCGAAGTTGGCGGCGTTCACTCCGACGTACCTCTATCAGTTCGAGTATCCGGACGGACATTCTCAGATCGAAGTCGCGCTACCGTTCATTCCTGGAGCTGAGCTGCCGAGCTACGATCTCGCGGCGTTTCACGGTGCAGACATTCCCTACGTGTTTGGCTACGACCCCCTGCTCGAGATCAACTTCGCGGATGGCTCCACCACCCTCAACGAGTGGCAGCCCGGCACCGTGGACGAGGCGCTGTGGCAGCAGATGCTGGGTTACTTCTCGCGCTTCGCGGCGACCGGGAATCCGAGCACTGAAGGGGGCGTTCAGTGGCCGATGTACGACGAGGCCGGAGACCAGCACTTGGTCTTCGATGTGACCGTGTCCGTGGGCAGCAACGCCGCCGAGAAGTGCGATTTCTGGGAAGGCGAGGACTACCTCGTGCCCGAGCTCACGAACTGAGCTCACGAACGAAGCTCACGGATTGAGCTCAGCCGGCCGAGTCGATTTCACGCTGGTTGTAGTCGTGTTCGTCCCGCATGCCCTCCATCGTGGTCTTGGCGACGAACTCTTCGAGCTTTTTGCGGATGAGTGGCACCTTCGCGGTGACTTCGAACTCGATGTCGTAGGTGCAGCCGGTCCCATTCGGTGAAATCGTCACGTTGGAGTCGATGGAGCCGGGCGTTTTGAGGATGTCGATATGAGCCTTGCACGTCTTCTTGTCGCCCGCGTCTCGCCACTCGCGGCGCTCGACAATCGTGTTGGTCGCGTTGAAGAGCCTTTTCGCGAAGCCGGGCAGATCGCTGTCGATCTCCCGCGTCGAGGTGATCGTCTTCGTACCGCCCGCCTCATCGAGCTGAATGCGGATGTTCTTTTCCCCAAAAGACTCGCTGCGCTTCTTGATCACATCGGGGTCCGTCACGAAGCGATAAACCGTGTCGATGTCTTGGGTGTAGTTGATGGTCAGTTTCGGCATGTCTAGCTCCCGTTGCGAAGGCGAGAGGCTAGCAGGGGATGAGACCAAGATCGAGAGGCTAGGATGCGAACACCACGTGTAAGATCACATTCGCCACGGCGAAATACACGATGAGCCCCAAGACATCGACGACCGACGCGATGAACGGCGTCGAGGATACGGCGGGATCGAGCCCTGCGCGTCGAATCAGCAGTGGGAGCAGCGAGCCGATCATGGTGCTCAACGTGACGATCGCGAGGACACTTACCCCGACGGCGGTCGCGATCGCGACGGGAGCCACGGTTTCGCCGGCAAACCAGCCACCTGCGAAGCCCATGAATCCGAGCGCGACGCCGAGCGAGAGGCCGATCAGCAGCTCACGACCCAGCACCTTGGCCCAGTCTCGGGGCGTCAGCTCCCCGACCGCCATTGCGCGGATGATCAGGGTGGCGGACTGTGAGCCAGCGTTTCCGCCCGAGGCGATAATCAATGGAATGAACAGGACGAGCTCGAGCGTCGCCTGAAGGAAATCCTGGTTCTCGCGAATGACCGATGCCGTCAACAGCTGCGCTACGAAGAGCAGCACGAGCCACACGCCTCGCTTCCACACGAACTCGGCCCAGCCGGTCTCGAAGTACGAGTCTTCGAGGGGCACCACGCCGCCCATCTTCTGTGCGTCTTCGGTGGCCTCTTCGATCACCACGTCGACGACGTCATCGACGGTGACCACGCCGAGCATGCGCGAGACGCTGTCTACTACCGGCAGCGCGGCCAAGTCATAGCGGGCGATTTCGTGGGCAACCTTTTCCTGGTCGTCGAAGGACGACACCTGGAAGACGTTCTCCGTCATGATCTCGGAGAGCGACTGCCCGGGGTCGCTCAAGATCAGGTCGCGCAGGGACACGACGCCCAGCAGCTCGCCCGTCGGACTGCAGACGTAGATGTAGTACAGCAACTCCGCCATGTCTTCGCGTCCGAAGCGACGCGCCGCCTCCATCGCTTCCCAGACCTTCGTCTCTGGAGGCAAGGACGCGAACTCGGTGGTCATCAGGCCGCCGGCTGTCTCGGGCTCGTACTGAACGAGCTCTCGAACTTCTTCGGCAGCCTCGGGCTCTCTTCGTTCGAGCGCTTCAAGCAACGCTGCCGCGTCGCCCTCCTCGAGCTCTTGGAGAAGGTCGACACGATCGTCGGGGTCCATCTCCCCGAGGAGCTCGACTGCGCGACCCGTGTCGATCGCGTTGAAAACGAGGACTTGGCGATGTGGGCTGAGGCGCTCCACCACGTCCGCGGCCGTCTCGGTGGCCAGCGCCCGCACGAGCGCGACCGCCTCCCTCGCCGACAGGTCTTCGAGCAGCTCGGCAATGTCTTCGGGGTGGAACTCGGAAACCGCCTCGCGAACGGCCTCGGGACCGATCGCGATGGCGTCTTGGAGGTCCGGTCCTATGAGGGGCGCCAACCGCATCGCCGCCGAGTCTGGCGCATGCGGCGAGCAGCCGCAGCAAAAATCTGGCCTATGCAGGCTCTTGCTTCGCCCTAAAGCGAATGTTGAGCAGCTCGACGATCAGGGCGAACGCCATTGCGAAGTAGATGTAGCCCTTGTTGATGTGCTGGCCCAGGCCCTCCGCCGTCAGCAAAACGCCGATCAGAAGGAGGAAAGATAGGGCGAGTATCTTCATCGATGGGTGCCTGTTGACGAAGTCGCCGATCTGCTTTGCGAACAGCAACATGACCCCGATCGCGATGACGATCGCCGTCACCATCACCTCGATGTGCTCAGCCATGCCCACGGCGGTGATCACCGAGTCGAGCGAGAAGATGACGTCGAGAATCATGATCTGGGCCACCACGCCCGGAAGCCCGTTGAACCAGCCTTCGATGTCCTCGCCCGGTTCTCCTTCGATCTTTTCGTACATCTCCTGCGTGCTCTTCGCGATCAAGAACAAGCCGCCTCCGAGCAGAATGAGGTCGCGTCCCGAAAAAGCATGCTCCAGGATCTCGAACAAGGGCTCGGTCAACTGCATCACCCAGTTGATCATCATCAGCAGAGCGACTCGGGTAACCATTGCCCCGAGCAGACCGAGGCGATACGCGATCGCCTGCTTTTCGACTGGAAGGCGAGAGGCGAGGATGGCGATGAAGACGATGTTGTCGATGCCGAGCACGATCTCGAGCAACGTCAGAGTGGCCAGTGCGATCCACGCGTCCGGATTGGTAAGCAGCTCGAGCATGTGGCAGGCCATTCTTAGCGTGACTGGCCTGCGCGTCGCAAACTCCTGGGCAGCTCGAGCCTCCCGGCAGCCTCGCACTCGGGGATATCACGTCATCTTACTCCGTAGTTGCGGGACTTTGGCGGTCTCGCTAACCTGATCGCGTGGGATTGGGGATGAAGATGAGCCGATTGATGTGCGTGCTGCTGCCAGTGTTGGCGCTGTCCTGTGCGGAGACTGGCGGTCCTGTCTCGGTGAACGCGGAATGGAACCTGACATGTCCGGCCGACAGCCTGGTGGACTGTCCAGGGGTGCCCGCGGATACCTGTCTCGGAGATGGAGGCCATCGTGCCATCGTTGGCGAGCATCGTCAGCCCGCGTGCACCGGCGATCCGATCAGAGCGATCTGCGAGGCGGTCGAGGGGGCCGACGGCACGAGGCTCGTCACGCTCGAAGCGAATGTTGCCGACGACTTCGCCTTCGAGCTACATGCCGAGACCATCGAGACGGGTGACGGGTTGGTGGAGCAGACCGACTGCTACGTCACCATCATCGAGGACGGAACGTCCTATGGCGGTCGAACGCTTGGCAGATGCGGGGAGGACGATATATCGATGGAGCAGCCCTGCAAGCTCTCGGGCATCTCAGTACAAGGTGGCGATGTGAGCTTCGAGTTCGAATGCGACTCACTGATCAACGCGACGAGCGTGCTCGCCTACGACGTTGGCGCCGTGGGTGTTGGACCGACGACAATCACGTTCGCCAACTGCGTCGGTTTCTAGAGCGACCTTTGGGAGTGGTCTTCGCCGTCGAAGCGAAGGGCTGTTGGCTTCTCGTCGACGATGGTGTGGAGTTCGACGGGGCGCGTCCAAACCCGGCAAAGCGCCTTCACGACTTCTTTGGCCCAGTCCAAGCGTAGGTCGGCGCCCTGGTGCGTGTGCTCGAGGAGGAGCTCCGAGCGATTCCCGTGGTTCGCGTCGACGACGTAGATGATGGGGCTCCCCGCGTTGGTCAGGCTCGTGAGCAACTGGTTCTTCACGTCCTGGAACGTGCGGCTCTCGATCTCCCAGCGATCGTTTCGCTGGTTGTACCCGAACGAATACATCTTCTGATCGAACACGAAGTCTTCGGTGAGGTACTCGTCGATGAACGTCACGTCGTTGTAGAGAGCGCGCACTTCGAAGATCTTCTCGCGCCCGAGCCCCGTGCGGCGGTCCCAGTGCCGGCGGAGCTCCCAGTCTTCACACTCGTCCCATTCCTTGCCGAATTGCCCTCGGTTCCAGCGATCCTCGATGTGCCGGAACAGCTCGATTCCTAGCTTGTACGGGTTGAGTTGCCCCGGTGACGTTGCAAGCACGCTCGCGCAACGGTCCGCGTAGTCCACGATCTCGCTCGCATCGCAGATCTTCTCCGTCATGAGTCGCGAGTGCCAGTAGCTTGCCCAGCCCTCGTTCATGATCTTGGTCTGCATCTGCGGAAGGAAGTAGTACGCTTCGGCACGAATGACGGCGAGGCATTCTCGCTCCCATCGTTGGAGCGGCGCGTTGTCGAGCAAGAACCCGAGCACATCCCGCTGAGGTTCGGTCGGGAAGCGTTGAGCCTGTTCTGCCTCTTCGGCGAGCTTCTTCTTCTGCGAGTCCACGAACTCTGCGGGGTTGATGAAGGACTCCATGTACTCGCGGTCGACACGCAAGAGCGGCACCTCCTGTGGTTCGGGAGGTTCTTCTTCCTCGGAGGTGCTCGGCGACGTCTCCTTCGGTAAGAACGGCTTCTGCGGGTCAATCAGGTTCTCGAGGCTCAAGCAGGCGTCGATGAACTGCTCGATGGTTTCGAGCCCAATACGATTCGCCCACTTGCGGATGGTCGCGCCGTGATTGGCCATCGTGTCAATCCACTTGCGAATGTCGTCTCCGGTTCGCTGGTCGCGGCCCTGACTGGTCATCTTGAAGCAGAAGTTATTCTTGAAGAAGTCGACGTGTGCATACACGTGCGCCATCACGAGCTTCTGATCGACCAAGCTATTGCCTTCCAGCAGGTACGCGATGGACGGGTTGTTGTTGATCACCAGCTCGTAGATCTTCGAGAGCCCGTACTCGTGGCTCTTGCTCAGCCGCTCGTACTCCATTCCCCAGCGCCAGTGCGGGTACCGCGTGGGGAAGCCACCGTAGGCGGCAACCTCGTTCATCTGATCGTAGCTCAGCACTTCGAAGATTGTGGGGAAAATGTCGAGCCCGACGCCTCGCACGAACTCTTCGATTCGCTTCTGCTCGTCGCGGAGGTAGTTCGGAAGCGCGGTCTTCAGGGCGAACTGGGCCACTCGCTACTTGCCCTCCCCGAGGAACTCTCGAATCGATTCGACGATCGCGTCGCGATCGTTGATCTCGCTCGTGATCAATCGTTCGTGGTCCGAGAAGTGTTCCTTGAGGTCCTTGATGAACTGGCCGGAACCGTACGGGCTATCCACCTGGCCGTAACAAAACACGTTGGATGCGGGCAGAAGCAGCTTCTTGAGGATGTCGACACACAGCAACGTGTCGTCGACGCTCCAGTTATCGCCATCAGAAAAATGAAAAGGGTAGATGTTCCACTGCGACGCAGGATAGTCGCGCTCGATGATCTCGGCGGTTAGGCGGTACGCCGAGGAGATCATCGTCCCACCGGACTCTCGCGTCCTGAAGAATGTGTTGCGATCGACCTCTCGCGCCGCTGCGTCGTGAATGATGAAGCGCGTTTCGATGCCCTTGTATTGCTTGCGTAGCCACGTGTCGATCCAGAACGACTCGATGCGTACGATCTCTTTTTGCTCGTCACCCATCGACCCGGAGACGTCCATCATGTAGATGATGACGGCGTTCGCGACAGGCTCTTCTTCCGTCTTCCACGATTTGTACCGCATGTCGTCGCGCGTCGGGATGATCACAGGACGCTTCGGGTCGTAGGTGCCGAGTGCGATCTGACGGCGCAACGCGCTTCGGAACGTTCGCCTGAAGTGGCGCAGCGAGTTCGGACCCACATTGCGAACGCCAACGTAGCGATCCTTCTTGTCGACAATCGCGCTCTTGCCCTTGTTCTCGATGTTGGGCAGTGCGAGCTCCTCGCCGAGAATATCGGCCAGCTCGTCGAGCGTGATCTCCACCTCGAGCGGATGATCGCCGGCCTGATCGCCGGCCTTCCCTTGGCCGTCGCCGTCCTGCGGGCTTCCGGACAAGGCATCGCCCGGATCGCCGTCGCCCTGCGCCACGCCACCTTGCTGCTTGTCGCCAAAACGCAACTTCGGGATGTCGATGTGAGGGATCGGGATCGACACGATGTCTTTGCCTTGCCTGCCGAGGAGCTCCCCCTTGGAGATGTATTTGCGCAGATTCTCACGAATCCGCCCGCGAACGATGTTGCGGAACCGGGAATGATCCTGGTCGATTCGCAGCGACACCCGTTACTCCTTTACGTCGCCCCTCGCGAAGATGCTGGCGACGTAGGCGAGAACATCCGTCGCCGACGCCTCGTTGTACCCGTAGTACTTGATGAGCCGGTTCTTGATGATGTCGATCCTGTCCTGCGTCTCCTTGTCGATGACGTTCGCAACGAAGCTCGACAGCTTGATGGAGTCTTTTTGATCTTCGAAGAGCTTCATCTCGAGCGCGCGGCGCAGGCGGTCGTTTGTCTCGTACGTGAACTTCTTTCCTTCGAGGGCTAGGTGTCCGATGAAGTTCATGATCTCCCGGCGGAAGTCGTCCTTGCGCGGGTCGGTGATGTCGATTTTTTCTTCAATCGACCGCATCAACCGCTCGTCCGGCTCCTCGTCCTTGCCGGTGTACTTGTTCTTCACCTTCTGCTTCATCAGGTAGGCTCGGATGTTGTCGATGTAGTTCCCGGAGAGCCTTCCGATCGCGTCCTCATCGGCGCTGATCGCGCGCTGTACCTCGTTCTTGACCATCTCATCGTACTCGGCCTTCACGACCCCGATGAGCTCACCGTACCGCTTGCGTTGATCGTCCCCGACGGTAAGCGATGCACTGAGCCCCTTTTCTAGCTCGTTGAGCACCATGAATGGGTTGATGTACCCCTCGTTGCCCTCGCGCACGAGCGAGTTGCTGATCTTGTCCTGAACATAACGGGGCGACATCCCCTCGAGGCCCTCGCGGCTCGCCTCCTTGCGAAGCTCCTTCACGTTGTCTTGCGTGTAGCCGGGCAGGATCTTGCCGTCGTAGAGCTTCAGTTTCTGAAGCAACGCCAGTTGGTGCTTCTTCGGCTCTTCGAGGCGGCTCAAGACGGCCCACATCGCGGCCACCTCGAGCGTGTGTGGCGCAACGTGCTTGCCTCGCAGCCGAGCGGCGCTGAAGTCCTTTTGGTAGATCTTGATCTCCTCGCTCATCTTGGTGATGTAGGGGATGTCGATCTTGATCGTGCGGTCGCGGAGCGCTTCCATGAACTCGTTGTTGATGAGCTTTTTGTACTCCGCTTCGTTCGTGTGGCCGATGATCACCTCGTCGATGTCGGTCTGCGCGAACTTCTTAGGCTTGATTTTATGCTCCTGCGTCGCCCCGAGCAGGTCGTAGAGGAACGCCACATCGAGCTTCAAGACCTCGACGAATTCGACCAGCCCTCGATTCGCGATGTTGAACTCGCCGTCGAAATTGAAGGCACGCGGATCCGAATCGGATCCGTATTCCGCGATTTTTCGATAGTTGATGTCGCCGGTGAGCTCGGTCGAGTCCTGGTTCTTCTCGTCCTTGGGCTGGAACGTGCCGATGCCGACGCGATCTTGCTCGCTCAATACCAAGCGTTTCACCCTGACGTGATTGCTCATCACTTTCGCCCAGTCGCCGTCGTAGCGCTCGAGCAAGCTTCGGAAGATGAATCGGCATGCGGGGTTGAGCTCACCACGCACCTGCACACGCCTTCGGTCGTCGCCCAAGCGAAGCTCTTGCATTGCGTTCTCGCGCCAGTCAGCCGGGATCAAGCGAAGTGGCTCATCGTGCATGGGACACGGGAACACGTCGTCGCCGCCCGCGAGTCCGGTCGACTCCAAGTTGGTCCACTCGTAGGTGTAGAGTGCGCCCTCGGGCGTTCGGGAGTAGCGTTCGAGCCCCTTCTTGAGCAGCCGCGCGATCGTGCTCTTCGACGAGCCGACCGGCCCGTGCAGCAAGATGATTCGTTTCTCCGGGCCATACCCTTGCGCTGCGGCATGAAGCACGTGCACCAGGCGCATCAGGGGAATGTCCAACCCGAAGATCGCGTCCTTGCCGTCCTCGATTGGATCTTTGAAGAACGAGTATCGGATTAGCTTCTTCTTGTTATCGATGTACTCTTCTTCGCCGTACGAGATCACCATGTCGTAGATGCGCTGAAACGCATTGCGCGTGACCTGCGGCTTCTCTCGGACGATCTGAAGGTAGTCTTCGAAGGAACCTTCCCAGTGCAGATCCTGGTAGCTTTCGTAGTCCTGCAGCGCAGCTATCTGCTTGACCATTTCCCCCATCGTGAAGCCCTCCTCACCGTTCAGGGTATCACCAACGGGGATCGTTGTTAACTATCGAAGCCACGCGGCAACGGACACGGCGACCACGCATGCGAACACGAACCATCTCAATCGGGCGATGGGGACTGTGAGCATGAGGCCTACGCCGAGTCGGGCACCGACGATCGATGCGGCGGCTAGAACGAGCGCGGGCACCCATGCCACCAGTCCCGCCCAGGCAAAGATACCGAGCGAGACCGAGCCAAATGCGAGCGTGATCACCAACTTGAGTGCGTTGCCGGCGATCAGGTCGTGACGCAGTGTTCCAACGAGAACCCCGAGTAACAGAAAACCCACGCCCGCCTGGATGAAACCGCCGTAAACCCCGGCCAAGAACAGGCCGACGAACGAGCGCGGTGCTTGCTGCGGGGTGAGTGCGGGGCCTTCCCCGGGGATCAGCGTCTGCTTCCGAAACGCGATGAGCGCGGCCATCAGGATCATCGTCGTGAGCATGATCGGTTTCAGGACCTCGCGTGGGACCCATGTTGCAAGCAACGCACCGGCCACCGCTCCGAGGACGGTAGGGATCAGAATTGGAACAATCGATGTCGTGTCGAGCTTTCCTTCGCGACGCATCGCGGCGGTGCCAGCGATACTCTGTGTGACGACGCCGAGCCGATACGTCCCGTTTGCGACGTCCGCGGGCAGTCCCAGCGCCATGAGGGCGGGCAATACGATCATGCCGCCGCCGCCGGCCATCACATTGATCACGGTCGCGAGCACGCCAGCTGCCGCGAGCATCGCGAGGCTCTGGTAACTCAACTCCCCGATCATGGACTTTCCGCGAGCACACTATACCCGGTTTTCGTTTCTCCGTACGTGGCGCACCGAACCATGCTAGCGTCCGACCGCGTGAAGAAGACCTACGTCTTGGACACCAATGTGGTCCTTCACGACCCTCTAGCGGTCTACAAATTCGAGGACAACACGGTCGTCCTACCGATCTTCGTGATCGAAGAGGTCGATCAATTCAAAAAAGAGTTGAGCGAGCTGGGGCAGAACGCGCGGCACATCTCGCGCATTCTCGACGAGCTTCGCAATCAGAATGGCCGAACCCTGGATCAGGGCGTTCCCCTCGAGGCCACCGGCGGTGAGCTCCGGGTGGCCGTTCCGGCCGAGATGCCGAAGCGAGCCCGTGGGCCTGGCGAGATGGACCGCTTCATCTTGCAGATGGCGCTGGACCTCCGAGATCAGAATCCGGACGACCCGCTCATCTTCGTTACGATGGACACGAATCTCCGCATTCGTGCCGATGCGCTCGGGCTCAAGGCGGAGACCTACGAAGGTGGCCGGGTTTCGATCGACGAGCTCTACTCCGGGGTCGTCACAGTGGACGTGGGTCGTGATCTGGTCGACCGGCTCGCTCAGCGGGAGCCCGTCGACCCGAGTGCGCTCGGTGTCGAGCTCTACCCGAATGCGGGGTTGGTCCTTCGCGAACGTGACCACCCGAGGCACACCGCGCTCGGACGATTCGACCCCAAGAGCGGCACGATCGTTCCTCTCCGAGTCGGCCGGGAGGGGGTCTGGCGCGTGCGTCCCCGAAACCTCGAGCAGTACTTCGCACTCGACATGCTGCTCTCGCCAGAGATTCACTTGGTCACGTTGGTCGGCAAGGCCGGCACCGGAAAGACCCTGCTCGCGATCGCGGCTGGCCTTCAATCGGTCGTGCAGGAGGCCGCCTACAGCCGAATGCTCGTCTCGCGCCCGATTTTTCCGATGGGGCGCGATGTAGGCTATCTACCGGGAACGGTGGAAGAGAAGCTCAACCCCTGGATGCAACCGATATTCGACAATCTCGAATACATTTTCAGTAGCGGTCGGGGCCGAATGTCCGAGTTCCGCAACTACGAAGAGCTCGTCGCTTCAGGTGTCATTCAGGTCGAGCCGCTCACCTACATCCGTGGCCGGTCCCTCCCACATCAGTTTCTGGTCGTCGACGAAGCGCAGAACCTCACCCCGCATCAGGTCAAGACGGTGATCACCCGGTGCGGCGCCGATACCAAGATTGTGCTCACCGGCGACCCCTACCAAATCGACAATCCCTACGTGGACGCCGCGAGCAACGGCTTGATCGTCGTCGCACAGCGTTTTCAGAACGAGAACATTGGTGCCCACGTGACACTCTCGAAAGGTGAACGAAGTGAGCTCGCAGAGCGCGCAACGCAGCTCCTTTGATCGCCCGGGCGCCCGGCTTCATCAGGCCGAGCTCGACGTTGCGCTACGCCGTCTGCACGATACGGCGAGGCTGCTCGTCGGTTCGACCACGCATAGCGACCCGCGCGAGCGACAGCGGCTCGCGCTGTCCGTGCAAAGGGGTGAGCACGCCAAACCGCGTTGGGAATGGCGCCCGGTCGCTGTCGACCAAAGCGTCTGGCGCACGCTTGTGCGCGCCAGAGAGCTCGCCGCGGACTCCGAAGCATCGGATCTTTATCTCGGGAGGCTCGAGGAGCTCGAGATCGAGCTGTTGCTGCTCGAATCCCTGGGTCGCAGCAAGCAGGTTCGCCCGATGGCCGCGCGGCTTTTCGGCACCGGCGGTGAGCGCCTCTTCGCAGAGTCCGAACACACCGTCCTCGACGCTGCACATGAAATCCTGACGCACACGCCTGCCGGCGAGGAGGCCAAGACCATCCCTGCGGCCTCATCGGATGGCGTCAATCTGCACGACCTCATGCTGGCCTACGCCAAGCATGTGGGCTTACACATCGCCGTCCGGGTCGACGCCGAGCTGATCGCGAACGCGGCTGTTGGCGAGCGCACCGTGTTCATCGCGGACCGCTTGTTTGGCGCCCACGAAGCCCAGCGTCTCGCGACGCACGAGGTGTACGGTCATTTGGTCTCGGCGTTCAACGGGAGAGCCCAAGCGCTGGGGATCTTCGCGATCGGCACAGCCGGCTCCTACGGCGATCAGGAGGGCGTGGCGATTTATCTCGAAGAGCTGGCTGGGTTGCTCGATCCAAGCCGTCAAAGGACATTGGCAGGCCGCCTTCTGGCGACTCATGCGATGCACGCGGGCGTGTCGTTTGGCGATGCTGCCCGGACGCTGGTGAGCGAACATGATTTTTCCCCAGCTCGGGCCGTGACGCTGTGCGAGCGGGCATTTCGTGCGGGGGGCGTGGCGCGCGACGCAGTGTATCTCACGAGCTGGTTGCGTGTGCGCCGTGCGGTCGACCGAGGCGAAACCAATCTCGGAGAGCTTCAGCTCGGCAAGGTTTCGCTGGGCGCGCTGCCCGAGCTTCGGCGACTCGCCCATGACGGTCGCGTCACTCAGCCGGTCTACTTGTCGAACTTGGCCAGGAGCTTCGGCAGGACGGGGCCGGGCACGAGGTCCGCGACGTTTCCGCCAAGCCTCGCGACCTCTTTGACGAGGTTGGACGCGACGTAGAAGTAGGCGTCGTTGGCCATGATGAACACGGTTTCGACTTCGGGGTCGAGGTGCCGGTTCATGTTGGCCATCTGAAGCTCGTACTCGAAGTCCGCGACGGCACGAAGCCCACGCAAGATGACGCGCGCGTTGCGCCGTTGAGCGTAGCTCACCAACAGGCCGTCGAAGCGATCGACTTCGATGCGGCCTGGATCGGCGCCCATCTCCTCCGCCGACTCACGGATCATTTCCATCCGCTCGGCCACGCTGAACAGCGGCTCCTTCTTGTCGTTGTTCAGCACAGCGACGATGATCTTCTCGAACGCCACCAAGCCGCTGTGAAGGATGGAGGTGTGTCCCTTGGTGATCGGGTCGAACGACCCGGGATAAACGGCGATGCCTCTCACTGTCTGCCTTTCTCGGGTGCGTAGACGCCGAGGCTAATACCGGTCTGACCATAGCGGTAGTCTGCTTCTGACGCGAGTCCATTTGGCCAGCTCCAATCGTGGGTTGCTGGGTGCTCGATGACGACCCAGGCCCCCGGCGTCAGCCGTCCGGCGCCGGCCAGAGCCGCAAGAAGTGGCGAGACCGAGCCGATCGCCGAGTAGGGCGCGTCCGCGAAGACCAAGCTGAAGCCATCCTCTTCCTCAGGGAGCCCGTGGACGGCCGCGGCCGGATCACCCAGAAGGTCCACCCGCGACGTGCGAATCTCGGCCTCGAGCCCGAGCTCCTTCGCACTTTGGGCGAGTTGCCGGATGACGCGGGGATCCTGGTCCACGACGACTGCTCGCGAAGCGCCGCGGGATAGGGCTTCGAAGCTAAGCGCTCCGCTGCCTGCGAACAGGTCCACCACGCGAGCGCCATCAAACGCCCGGCGCGCTTCGAGTGCAGAGGCAAGGGCTTCCCGCGCCCGGTCCGACGTGGGCCGGGTGCCTTGCCCGCTCGGTGCGCCGAACCTGCGTCCAGAAAGCCGACCTCCAATTATGCGCATGGAAGTGAAGCTAGCAGCCAAAACTGCGTCGGAGGGGTGAATTGTACTACCCACTGCCAGATGCTACGCCTCGTGTGCCCTTAGGGAAGCTTACCGATATGCGGAAGATTTGCCTGCGCTGCGGTTCGAAGTTTGCGAGCCGAGCAGAGTACTGCCCGCACGACGGTAGCCTCTTGGTCACCGACGACGAGATCGCCGACCCGTTGCTCGGGACCGTCTTGCTCGAGCAGTTTCGCATCGAAGAACAGATCGGGACCGGCGGGATGGGGACGGTGTATCGCGCTCACCAAACCACGGTCGGCCGCGACGTTGCGATCAAGGTTCTGAGAGCCGAGCTGGCGCGCGACGAACAGGCGGTCTTTCGATTCGAGCGCGAGGCCCGAGTGGCGACCTCACTCGACCATCCCAACCTCGTCCGCGTCTTTCTCTCCGGGAGGCTCCCCGATGGACGGCTCTACATCGTGATGGAGCTGCTCGAAGG
>CBDURI010000015.1:0-19137 GCA_965369435.1 uncultured bacterium | reverse complement strand
TGGAGGACAGGCTCGGCAACCAGGACGCCAAGCTCGCGGCCCATCTAGGAATGCCGGAGGACCTCGCCCCGGGGGACGCCGACGGCGGCATCGAGGAAGAGCTCACGGAGGAGCAGGTGCTCGCCCTCACCCGCTCGCGACCCAACGCTCGGTACGAAACCCTGTTCGGCGGCGTGCCGAGCTTTCGCGGTGCACTGCTCAACGCCGGACTAGAAGCGGAGGAGTGCGCCGCCATCGAGCAAGCGCTCCAGCACATCGTGGACTTCCGCCGGTGCCGCCCCGAACACAAGCTGATCGTCGAAAGGGATGAAACCGCCAGCCTGAAACGCTTCGAGTACCACCCCTCTCCGACCGAGTTCGTCGAGGTTACCCGCGGCGAAGATGGCTCGTTTCGTGCGGAGCAGATCCGGGTGAAGGTCGAGCGAACGCCTATCGCGCGTGCGGCTTCGGTACAAACGTCGATCGGCGATGGCTTGGTCGGCTTGGGGCTTCCCGCCGGACTGGCCACGTTCTTCGTCGAGGCGTTCGAAGGACAGATCAATTTTGCGTTACAGGCACGCGAGGGGGACGTGTTTCGCATCATCGTGGACGAGGAGCGGGTGGACGGGGAGTTTCTTCGCTACGGCAGAGTACACGCGCTCGAGTACGACGGGCAGCGCACGGGCAAGGTGCAAGCATTTTACTACCAGGCCGGCAACGCGCGTGGGCAGTTCTACGACGACAGCGGCCGCGCCATGCAGGGCGGCTGGCTGCGCACTCCCCTTCGCTACGACCGGCTCTCGTCCCGATACAATCCTAGGCGTTTCCATCCGATCTTGAAGCGCACCATGCCGCACCTCGGGGTGGACTACGCCGCCGCGACGGGCACGCCGGTGTGGGCGGCAGCAGACGGCCGAGTGATATTCGCCGGCCGCAAAGGCCCCAACGGGAACCTCGTGATCATCCGCCACGGGGGTGGGTTCGAAACAGCCTACGCACATTTACTCCGCATCAAAGGCGGCATTCGTCGGGGGACAACCGTCAAGCAGCGTGAGCTCATCGGTTTCGTTGGGTCGACGGGTCGCTCGACCGGGCCCCATCTGCACTTCGGTCTCAAGAAATACAACCGTTCGCTCGACCCGCTCACGGAGCTGAACGGCCCTGGCCTGCGCATGGCGACACGCGAGCTGCCCTCGTACAAGGACGCAGTCGGCGATTGGCAGGTACAGTTCGGCGACATCGAGAACGTGCCGAAGCTCGTCGCGGGGGCAGATGAGCCTCTGGTCGAGCAAGTCGACGAGATCATGGACTGACGCATGAACCGGGCCGTCGCACTCGAACGGATCGTGTTTGTGGTGGTGCCACTGTTGACTGTGTGGGGGATCTGGTCGTACGGGCTGTGGGACCCGTGGGAGCTCGGTGCGGCCGACACCTTGGGCGTTGGCCGCCTCCCGGGCGTCGTCGCGGGCTGGTTGACTTGCCTGTTCGCGTTTGTCTCGTTGGACAAGCACGTTGGCCGGCGCGCCGCTGTCATCGCAGTCGCGGTCATCGCATCCACGCCACTGTTCTTGCTCAACGCGCGCTTACTGATGGGCGACGCGATTGGGATGTTTGCGCAGACCTGGGTCGGCCTGACTGCCATCGCCACCCTCTGGGGCCCGCGCACCGCTCGCCACGAGCTTGCCAGCTACATCCTTCTCGGATTCGGGATCGCGTTTAGTACGCACACGAGCGGGGTTCTGCTCGGCCCCCTTCCCCCGATTCTCGCGGTCGCCGCCACGAGCTTGCTCTCAGACGACACCGGGCAAGGGAGCCGGATCGGTCGCTGGCTGCTGCCGCTCACTGCGTCGATTTTGGTGTTGGGCGTCATCCGGGCGGTTTCGCTCGATGACCCTGGTTTCAACCGCTGGCTCGGCGGAGGCGCCGTCGGAGGAAACCCACCGACGTTCGACAAGGCGATCGCGCTCGTCTTCCACGGATTCGCGCCATGGAGCGCCGCCCTCCCGGTGGCCGCGATCTGGGCGCTCCTCCCCCGGCCGACGCGAACCCGGGACTCGCAGAACGTGGCGTGGGTCCTCTCGCTTTGGGCGGCGTTCGCGTTCGCGTCCTGGACCGTGTTTGCATCGCGCTACGGCACGCCTCCGTACCTGGCTCTCGTTCCATTGGCCGGGCTGATCGCAATCTGGTTGTCGGAGGTGAGCAGCGAGCCTGTCGTGCGGTGGACCGCGGCTGTAGTCGTCGCTCTGTTGGTCGGTCTGTTGATTCGGGACTACGCGCTGTATCCCGACAGTCCACTTCACTCCCTGGCCGTCGACGGGTTGAGCGTCCCGGACGTGTACGATCCAAGGGGTCAGTGGGCGCTACTGTTCTTGATCGCGGGCGCCCTGCTTTGCCTCACCCTGGTGAGCCACGAGGGGATCACACGGCCGCAGCCACGGAACAGCGTCCGATGGTTGCGCGCACAGTGGTCGGTCGGTGGGGCGCAACGCGGGTGGCTGCTGCTCGCTGCGCTGCTGCTCGGCGCCTGCTTCTCGTTCGGTCTGATGTGCTTCGTGCTCGACCTCAGCATCGCATCGGTTGCAGTCCGTGTGGGCCGCGTCGTGTTTTTCGTTCCTTTCGTGATCGCGGGCGTCGTGTTCGGGCTTCCCTGGGTGCGGTACGCGTACGGGCAGCTGGGGAGTCGGCGGGTGTTCCCCGCGCTCGCGGGAGGCCTCGCAGTGGGAGTCTTCGTGGCGCTTTCATTTCAACCCACGCTGAGTGGGCACTTCTCGCCCAAGCCCGTGTACGACGCCTACAGCGAGCTGACCGACGGAAAGGCCGAGCCGTTGGCGTCGTACAAGTTGCCGTCGACTGCGGCGCAGTACTACACCAACGCACCGATCGAAGAGATCGCCGCGCGGGACGACCTCTTCCGATTCTTGCGGGAAGGCGGACAGCGCTGGGCTGTCATCCAAGCGGACGACCTAGCTGGACTCGATCGCGCTTACCGCCGCGAGACAGGCGAGCACTTGTACGTGGCAGACGCCCGGAGCGCACGGTTGCTCTTGATCGCAGCCGAGCCGATCGACGGACGGCCCAACCAGAGCTTCCTAGAGAGCGCGGTCCTGAAGGATGCCCCGGTGCCGCAGCATGCGGTCGGCGCGAGCTTCGAAGACCGCATCGAGCTGCTGGGATACGATCTTGCCCTCCCGGGCGGAGACTCGGTCGGCGCGGGACAGCGCTTCGAGGTGACCTGGTACTGGCGGGTCCTCGGCAAAGCGCCGAGTGGGTACAAGGTCTTCGTGCACATCGATGGGTACGGGCTACGGCTCAACGGCGACCACACGCCCGTCGGCGGCCGGTACCCCGTCAAGCTCTGGGAGAAGGGGGACGTGATCGTCGACACGCAGGAGCTCACGGTTCCCGCGAACTACGGCGTCGGCGAATACACACTGTACGTGGGCTTGTTCAGCGGAAGCAAGCGGCTCGAAGTGAAGTCGGGGCCCGAAGACGGCGACAACCGGGTGAACGCCGGCACGCTACACGTTCGCTAGTCGGAGCCGGAATCTGCAAACACCGATGCGGCCAACTCGAGCCCACCGGGAAACGCGCTTCGAGATGGCTCGACGTCCCCCTCGCGTGCAGAAGGGGTCGCAGTGATCCGCGACGGGCGGCCCAGGTACGGCGCGGAAGGCGACGGGGCGGCCCAGCCCGCAACGGTGCTGCCCGGGTTGGGTGCGGGTCCGTCGGCCTCCCCGACGCCAACGGGTACGCCTGTGAGAGTGCGCTGATCCAAGATGAAGGCCTCGTGCGCTCGGAGACACCGCATGCTTTGCGTGAGACGACGTCGCTCGTCGATCCGCAGAGCCTCGAACTCGATCCCCATGCCGACTGCGCTCCGGTCGCCCGGTCTTCGTTGAAGCTCTACGCGCTGGACGCGGCCGGCCACGTAGAGTGGCTCTTCCCAGTCGGGGGGATAGAAGGTGAGTGTGACCTGCGTCCCAATCTCCAACAGGAGATCGGTTTGGATCCAGAGACCCTCTTCGCTCACGTCGGTTACCTGGTGCGAAATCGCTTCGCCCCAGAGTTCTGAGTACACCGCGCAATCGAGATCCACGAGCCGTCGGACGACCCTGCGCGCCTCGCGTTTTGCCCCGAACTGGCGAGCTGCCATACCCGTGCTTGTATTCGAGCCAGCGCCAGGGCGGCAAGTTACGGGTCGATGTCGATCGCCTGGTCCGGCTCGAGGACGTAGCGCGTTTGATCCCAACTCCCGGGCGTGGCCGTCACGCGGCCGTCGCCGATCTCGTACATCCACAGCCCCTCCCGGCCGGCGTGGGTCGTGCTGCCTGCGCAGCACAGGGTCAGCGGAGTCTCCGGCACGCGAACGTGATAGCGCCAGTGGATGTGGCCGTGGAGGATGACGCCACTTCGAGCGGCGGCGCTGATCGCCAACAGCTCGTCTGCGTTCTCCAGCCCGTGCGCCGGCCTGTCCGGTCGGCCGCTAGCCAGGCGCGGGGCGTAGTGGGTCGCGATCATGACGAAGCGATCGCGCACGCGAGCATCGTCCAGGATTTGCACCAGAGCCTCGAGCTGTTCGTCCGGAATGCGCCCGCTCGAGTACGTCGCCTTCGGGTTCGGCCGCGCACTGTTGACGCCGACGACCGCCAAGCCATCGACCGGAAACCAAACCTGCGGCCAGACGCCGTCCACGGCGTGCTCGGGGAGCTCGGTCTTCATGAACTCGCCAAAGTGTTCGTCGAACCATCCTGCCTCGACACTGTCCCGGAGGTACAGGTCGTGGTTGCCAGGGACGGTGAAGAAACCGAGTGGGGCGTGGGTGAGCGGCTCGATGACCTTGCGCGCGTAGGCGATTTCTGGCTCGGTGCCGAGCGCGGTGTAGTCCCCGGTGCAGATCATCAGGTCGGCCCCCTGCTCTTCGGAGAACGCGGCAAGCGCTTCGACCTTTTGAGCCGCGTCGGCGAATACCCTTCGCCGACGAAAATGAAGGTTCGCGAGACCGACGATGCGCTTGTTGATGAAACTCTTCAGCGGCACGCCAGGGAACCCGTTCTCGAGGTGCAAATCGCTGACGTGCAGAACCTTGGTCAGGGCCATTGTGCCGGCGCCCCGAGGCCCGCCCCTTCATCGAGGCCGAAGCGGACGTTCAGGCATTGAATCGCTTGGCCCGACGCACCTTTCACCAGGTTGTCGATCGCGCTCATCGCGATGATCGTGCCGCTGTTGCGATCCTGTGCGTAGCCTACGTGGACTCGATTGGACCCACGCACCCAAAGGGTGTCGGGATGCTGCCCTTCGTCGAGCACGTGGACGCAAGGCGACCCCGCGTAGAGCGCGCGAGCAGCCTCGGTGCACGACGCCGCGGTCACGCTCGAGCTGGCAGGCTGGGCGTAACAGGTTGCGAGAATGCCGCGCGTCATCGGAACCAAGTGCGGCACGAAGGTGATGTTGAGCGGCGCGCCCGCCAGCCGGCTGAGCTCCTGCTCGATTTCGGGCCCGTGCCGATGGGCGCCCGCTTTGTAGGCTCGGACACCCTCCGCGGTTTCGGAGAAGCTAGTCGCACTCGATACGGCGCGGCCCGCGCCCGATACGCCACTCTTCGCGTCCACTGTGATGCCCTCGGACCGAACGAGACCGTTCTTGACCAGGGGCGCAAGCGCCAACGTTGCAGCCGTCGGATAGCAGCCGGGCACAGCGACCAGCTCCGCATCGCGCAGCTCTTCTCGATGAAGCTCGACCAAGCCGTACACCGCCTCCGGCAAACGCTCCGGGACCGGATGCTTGCCGTACCAGGCTTCATACACGGATAGGTTCTCGAAACGAAAGTCGGCGGACAGGTCGAGCACCTTCTGCCCGCGTTGCCGCAGCGCGCTCACTGCTTCGGCGCTCGCCGCGTGCGGCAGTGCGCAGAACGCCACATCGGCCTGTTCGGCGATGGCGTCGGGGTCGAATGTCTGCACCACGCCGCCGACGACGCCTCGGAGGCTCGGCAATACGTCGCCGACCGCCTGACCCGCCGTCTGATTGCCGACGATCGACACGAGCTCGAGGGAAGGATGACCCAGCACGAGGCGCACGAGCTCTGCTCCGGTGTAGCCGGTCCCTCCAACGACGATCGCGCGTATGGGCTTCGAGGTCATGTGCTCAACTCCATCCTGATACTGACATGTCTGCTGTCCACGACGTTAAGCAAAAAAGCCGCGGCACGAAAGGCGCCGCGGCTCGAGGTTGCAGTCCGAAGTTCTCAGCGCTTGGAGTACTGGAACTTCTTGCGTGCGCCGGGCTGACCTGGCTTCTTACGCTCCTTCTTGCGAGCGTCGCGGGTGATGTAGCCGGCCTTCTTGAGGGCCGGCTTGTTGTCCTCATCGATGCCGACGAGAGCGCGTGCGATGCCGTGCCGAACGGCCGTGGCTTGCGCCGAAACGCCGCCACCCGAGACGTTGACCTCGACATCGAACTGGCCCTGCTTCGACAGCGCCGCGAAGGGCTGCATGGCGATGATGCGGAGAATCTCGCGAGGGAAGTAGTCTTCGAATGTGCGGCCGTTGACGGTCACGGTGCCTGTGCCGGTGCTCAGGAAGACTCGCGCGATCGCGTTCTTTCGCTTGCCGGTGCCGTAGTTGCGTCCGTCGATGACTTTAGAGTGTGTCATTAACCAAATCTCTCGAGATCAAAAGGGAAAGGCTTCAGGTTGCTGCGCCACGTGTGGGTGAGTCCCTTCCGCGTAGACTTTGAGTTTGCGAAACATCTGCCGGCCGAGGCTGTTCTTGGGGAGCATGCCCTTGACCGCGCGCTCGACGACGAACTCGGGCTTCCGCTCGAGCAGGTGGCCGTAGCTCACCGAGGTGAGGCCGCCCGGATAACCGGAGTGCCGATGGTAAAGTTTGTCCTCGCGCTTGTTGCCCGACAGGCTCACCTGAGCCGCGTTCGTGATGATGACGAAGTCGCCCGTATCGACGTGCGGCGTGAACTCGGGACGATGCTTGCCACGAAGGACGTGGGCCACCTTGGACGCAAGACGGCCTAGCGGTTGACCCGCAGCATCGACAACATACCACTTGCGTTCGATTTCAGACGCCTTGGCACTCTGGGTAGCCATGATTCGCTCCTAAGACCCCGTTTCAGGGCGCGTTTCGTAGCCGCCGGCCTTCGCGGTGTCAAGCAGGCGCGAGGCGATAAGTGCGAGCACAAACCCTGGGTTTGAGGCGGGTTGGAATCGAAGGCCCACCTGGCACTCGAATTGAGATAGAACGGTAAGCGGTGAGAATTCTTATTCAAACGGGCGGACGCTGGGCCTACGGGTTCGGTGGGGGTTCGGTCCCAGCGCTCGTGCTGGGAGTCAGCCTGTTCTGCGGGGCGGGGGCGGCCGAGGCACAGTCTGGGCAGATCCGATGCTCGGTCACGGAGAACGGCAGCCCGGCGCGTGGCACGATCGTCGTCGAGCAAAATGGACGAGAAGTGGGGGGCGGATCGTGCAGCGCAACCGTTTCCGCCCCAGCCGGCAAGTGCAAGGTCACCGTGCGGTTGGACGGCACGCTCGACAACCCATCGAAAAGCGTGGACGTCACGGTGAGCGCCGACAAGACCAGCCCGGTTTCGGTCGACTTCCAAACCGGGGTGCTCGAGGTTCGAATCGAAACCAAGGGGCAACGGGGAACCGGCATCGTCACCGTGAATCGCGGCTCCAAGCGCATCGGCACGCTCGGGAGCGGAGTGGCCGCTCACCTCAGCGTGGGTCGGTATGAGGTGGTCGTGCGACTCGGCGGAGAAGAGCGGCGCTACGCGGTCGATCTGCGTGCCGGCCAGCGTCGCCTGGTGCGCGCGCAGTTTTAGCGGTTCGCCGGTAAGATGGCGGAATAAAAGCGGAACCACGCAAACTCGACCCGATCTAGCACGCTGCTAGGCTCCGACGGAGCGATGACGAACATGCCGGAGCTTGCGCGGCGGTCACCCACCCCGTCGCCGTATTCGCCCAACGCGATCTTGCGATGGCTCTACCGGCGCTTCTTCGCCCACATTCGGGTCGACGAGAAGTGGAGCCGTGGGGTGCGCGACGCGGCCAGCAAAGGGGTGGTCGTCTACGTGATGCGGTCGCTGTCGTTCTTGGACTTCATCTGCCTCGACTTCTTACTGAAGAAATTTGGCCTGCCCTTGGTCCGGTTCGTCAATGACTTGGGGCTGTGGATCCTCGAGCCCTTCGGGAAAGGCGAGCGCCGGTTGAGCCTGCGGCGCCAGATCCCGGAAACCGAAGCGTTGGAGCAAGCGGTCGGCGATGGATACAGCGCGCTGTTGTTCCTGAGACGCCCACCGAGGTTCGGGAGCCAGGCGCGCCGCGGACGTGAGCTGGAAGTCGATCTCATCGCGGCGCTCGTTGCGAAACAGCGAACCTCTTCGCAGCCTATCCTGTTGGTTCCGCAGACCTTCGTGTGGAGCAAGCAAGCCGCCACGGCGAGCCCGGGCTTGCTCGATCTGTTGTTCGGCCCCGTGCAGTGGCCAGGCAGGTTGCGCGTGCTGTTCCAGTTCTTGCTGAACTATCGGGACGCGAAGCTTCGCTCCGGGGAGCCCTTCAACCTCCAGGAGTTCCTCGAAAAGAATCCCGAGCTGACCGACTGCGAGGCTGCCGACAAGATTCGGTACGGGCTGCTTCGGCGCATGGAGCGCGATCGTGCGGTCATCCTCGGCCCGATGAAGAAGACCACGGCCCGCATCCAGGACGAGCTCCTGCGCAGCCCGAGAGTCCGGGCACACATCGAGCGCTTCGCCGGCGAGAAGGGCATTTCGTACGCGAAAGCCGAAAAGGTGGCTCGCAAGCAACTCAAGCGCCTGTGCGCCAAGCAGAGCCTCTTCGTGGTGGACCTCATGCACCGGTTCCTCACCTGGGTTTGGTCGAAGATGTATGACGGCGTCGACCTCGACAAGGAAGGCCTCGAACGCGTGCGTGCGGCGGCCCACGATGCCTCGCTGGTCCTGCTGCCGAGCCACAAGAGCCACATCGATTACTTGGTGCTGAGCGACGTGCTCTACGGCAACGCGCTGATGCCGCCAGTGATCGCGGCGGGCGACAACCTCAGCTTCTGGCCCGTTGGAATTCTGCTGCGCCGCGGTGGTGCGTTCTTCATTCGCCGTAATTTCAGCGAGGACACGCTCTACCCGGCCCTGGTGGAGGCGTACATGCGCAAACTGATGGCGGAAGGCTTCACCATCGAGTTCTTCTTGGAGGGCGGTCGCTCTCGAATCGGCAAGCCTCTGCCCCCGAAGTACGGCTTGCTGTCGATGGTCTTCGACTCGGCAACGAAGCTTCGCGGCACCAAGGTCAAGTTCGTTCCGGTTTCGATCGGATACGAACGCATCATCGAGGAACGCTCGTTCGTTCACGAGCTCGCCGGCGGCGACAAGCACTCCGAAAACGTCGGCGACTTGATCAAGAGCTCGAGCATTCTGAGGTCGAAATGGGGCCGGCTCTACGTTCAGTTCGGTGAAATCATCGATTTCGACGAGTTCCAAGCAGAGACCATCGAGCGCTCGGGCGGCGAGTTGTCGAGCATGGACGACATCACCCCCGAACAACAACGCAATGCGGTTCGGGCGCTGGCGCACAAAGTGATGTACTCGATCAACGAGGTCACCGTGGTAACCCCGGCGGCGTTGGTGTCCATGGCGCTGTTGAGCCACCAAAAACGCGGCATGACCCGGGCTGCTCTCTTGAGCGCGTGTGAAGACCTGCTCGCTACGCTCGATGTCATGCATGCGCGGATCGCCAACCAGCTTCGCATCGGCGAGGGCCGTATCCGTGAGGACACGATCGACGAAGCGTTGCACCTGTTCCTCGACGCCCGTCTCATCATTGCGCACGACACGGGGCCGGAGCCGATTTACACGATTCACTCCGAGCGACGCATTGCGCTCGAGTACTACCAGAACACGATTATTCACTTCTTCGTGCCGCGAGCTTTGATCTCGGCCGCGCTGTTGGTGGACACCGAGGAGTGGGTCGACATCGCGCGCCTCAATGACCGTGTTCAGCAACTGTCGCGGGTCTTCAAGCACGAGTTCATGTATCGAACCGACGCGACCTTCGACGAGATTTTCCAAGACGCGCTTCGGGACATGGTCACGGACGGCGAGGTCGAGGTCCGAGATGGCTATGCGCAAGCCACCGAGGGGGCGATGCGTCTGCGGCTCTCGCGATACGCGGCGATGCTCCAGACCTTCTTCGAGAGCTACCTCCTCGCGCTGCGCGGTGCGGAAATCGTGCTCGATGGTCCGATTCCGAAGAAAGATTGGTACAAGCGCACGCTCGCGTTGGGGCAGCAGATGTACCTCGCGGGCGAGATCGAGCGCCGCGAGTCGCTGTCGAAGCTCAAGTTGGAGACGGCCCTCAAGGCGCTGCAGGACTACCGTCTCATCCAGGTGAACGATGACACCCTCGAGCGGGGTGAAGGTGTGGAAAGCGTCGCGGACCTGCACGCCCTAGAGCCGAAGCTCACCGGGTTTCTGCGCTGACGCCCTTGGCCTGTTCTGCCCCTCGACTCCGCCCTGCGCCCAGACGCTGCACACGTCCCGCAGAACACAGTGCTGGCATTTGTCCGGCTCGGGCCGACTTGGACACTCGCGAGACACGCCGAGGTGGCAAAGCGCGAAGTCGTACTTGACCGGGTCTTCGGGATCGAGCTCGCGTAGCGCGGCGGTGATCTCTTCAGCCGTCGCCCACGATGCGGTCCTGCGATCGGTTAGCCCGAGGTTCCGACTGATGCGGTGAATGTGCGTGTCGACTGGGATCACGAGCTCGGAGGGGGCGATCGGCCAGAGCCCGAGGTCGACGCCGTCGGCCGGACGAACCATCCATCGCGCGTAGAGAACGAGTCGCTTGCACGCGCTTCCCGCGCGCGGGTCGCTGATCAGGTGACGCAGGCTGCGACTCGTCGTGTCGCCTCGGAGCGCATCGGCGAAGCGAGCGAGGGCTTCCCTGAAGTGGCCGTCGCTTGCCTGATGGAACTGGACGAAGGCGTTGCCGAGGCTCCCGTGCACGCGAAACAGCTCGCCGGCCCGCGACAAGACGGCTGCGAGATGCTCTGCGCGGTAAATGCGGTGGACGAACCCTCGAAGACGGTCACGGAGCTCGTCGTAGCTCGCGCCCTCCACCATCGCGGCGGGCTCGGGGCCCAACGTGATGAGCACGCGATCGATGCTTCGCCGTGCGGCGACCGCGTTGCCGAACGCAAGGCTCGCCGCGATGAGCCCCACGATTTCCTGGTCGCGAGGTCGAGCGTAGCGATGAACGCAATCGACAGGGTCGCGCCTTCGAGTAGACTCAGCGTCGCAAGTTGCGAGCAAGGCGTTCAGTTGTTCGCGGAGACCGTCCACTTCCCTGCGGTTCTTGCTCTGTCGCGGAGTCCACTGCAATGATCAAAAGCAACCTTTTTAGACGCGGCTCTTGTGTGCTTTCGATTTTTCTCGCCCTCGGGGTGAGTTGCGCCCATCCATCGGGCGGCGCGGAGCAGACCACCCCCGACTCGGCGAGCGGCGTGCGCCTCGACCTTGGACTGCGTCTATCGGACGGTCGCTGGCTCGAATTGGCGGAGCTCCGTGGCACCCCCGTGCTGCTGTTCGTGTTTGCGACGTTTGACACGGTCAGCCAAGCATCGTTGACCTCGTTGAGGCCTTTCGTGCCGCAGCATCCCGAGGTCGTCGTGGTTGGCGTCGCCGCGCAGCCTCGTGCAGCGCAGCTCGTGGAGGCGTGGGCGTATGCACTCGATCCGCCTTTCCTCGTAGGCGCCAATCCGTACGGATACGTCGAGAACGGAGAAAGCACACTCGGGAAAATCGAGATCGTGCCGACCTACATCTTGTACGACGCCAGCGGCTACGAAATCGATCGCACGACTGGATTGCTCTCGGAGGCAGATCTGGCCCGCCTAGTGGAACCCCTGCGTCGCGAATCCGACTAGACGATCCCCTGCTCCCTCCACAGCGGGCCAAGGTCGTGGTCGAGACGTTCGACCACCATCTCGCGAACTGCATCTGCGGAGCCGCACCCCAGTGCGTCGCGGGCGACCTCCGTGGCCGTACGCAGGTCGACGTGGCGAATCACAGCGCGCGCCAGGGGCACGACACTCACGGGCACTGATATCTCCCGGTAACCGAGACCCAGCGCAAGGCACAACGCCACGGGGTCCGCAGCCAAGTCGCCGCACATGGAGCAGGGAAGCTGCGCGTCGCTTGCCGCCGCGATTACGCGCTGCAAGAGGTCGAGCACTGCCGGGTCGAGGGACAGCACAGCGGAGCGGTTGTCTCGATGGTCGAATGCCAGCGTGTAGTGCGCCAGGTCGTTGGTCCCTACGGCGAAAAAATCGGCGTGCTGCGTGAATCGCTCCGCGAGCAGCGCCGCAGAGGGCACCTCGACCATCATCCCGATCGGAACCTCGGCGGTCCTGGCGCGCTCGTCGCTGAGCTGACTCCGGCACCTGTCGACCATCGCCCGCGCTGCACGGAACTCGTCCACGGTCGACACCATCGGGAACATCAGCGCGACCGGGCCCTTGGCGCCCGCCCTCAACACGGCGTTGATCTGGGTTATCAACCAACCCCGCTCCCGTTCTTTGACGTCGCGTGCGCGCAGGCGCTTGTCCCCGCGCCAGTCGAACGTGCGAAACACGACTCGCTTGGGAGCCATCGCCTCGACGACGCCACGGTACATCTCGAGCTGGGCCTCTTCGGACGGCGGCTCCAGGCTATCGAGACACATGAATTCGGTTCTGTAGAGGCCAATGCCCTCCGCGCCGTTTTCAAGTGCCGCCTGCACGTCGTTGGGCAGTTCCAAGTTGGCTGCGACCGAAATCGAGACCCCGTCGCGCGTCACGGCGCTCGTGGTGCGTTCTGCCTCGAGGAACGCAGCGAAACGATCCCGTCGCTGCTCTGCCGCGAGGCGCTCGTCCGGGGACACGCGAACGGCCACCTCCCCCGCGAAGCCATCGACAAGGACCACGTCGTCGTCGTCGATGTGGGCAGCCAGTGGACCAACGCCCACCACGGCCGGAACGCCGAACGTTCGGGCGAGGATCGCTGTATGGCTGCTCCCAGCACCCACTTCGGTCACCAACCCGACTGTCGGTGGCGCCAACATGTGGACCGCGTCCGCAGGCGTGAGATCGTGCGCTATCAGGACCGTCGGCCCTTCGGTGGAACGCTCGGTGCGCTGCTCCCCCCGGAGGTGGCGCAGAAGATGTTCTCGAACGTGCTCGATGTCCCGAGCCCGTTCCTGAAAATAGGGTGAAGCGTCCTCGAGGAGCGGCTTCTTGAGGCGCTCGGTCACCTTGGACAGAGCCCATTCGGCATTGATCCGGTCGTTTCGAATCGCCTCCGAGGTCGCGTCGATGAGCAGGGCGTCGCCGTGCATCAGCAGGTACACGTCGAGAATCGGCGCGTAGGTCGGACCGTGCCGTTCGGTGAGCTCCTGCTTGGCCGCTTCGATCTCGGCGCGCGACTTCAAGACGGCCTCTTCGAAGCGCGAAAGCTCGGACGCGATGCCCGCATCCTCGATGCGACGATGCAAGATTCGGCGAGGCTCGCGACCAAGCAAACGTGCCGCGCCGACCGCAATGCCGATCGATGCCGCGATTCCCTTGAACCGGGCAGGGCCTGTCACTGCATCTCCCCGAATCCGTCTGCCACCAAGCTGCAAAGCGCGTCAATTGCCGCTGCGGCGTCCGTGCCTCGCGCACGAATGGTGATCTGCGCGCCCTGCTGACCACAAAGCAAGAGCACTCCCATGATGCTCTTGGCGTCGGCGGCCTGACCAGCCCTGCTCACCTCGATGTGTGACTCATAGCGGTTCGCTAGATCGACCAACTTCGCAGCAGCCCGCGCGTGCAGGCCGAGGCGATTGGGCACCGTGACGGTGGCCGTCAGCCCTTCGGTCACGGGGCGGCCCGCTGCGCGTCGCGATGGGCCACGACGATCTCGTGGTCGCCGCCGAGCTGGCGACCGAGCTCTTCGGCCAAGGCTACGGAGCGATGCCTGCCGCCGGTGCACCCGAGCGCAATGGTCAGATAGGCCTTCCCCTCGCGCGCGTACTGCGGAAGCGCGTAGTCGAGGAGGGGACGCAGATGTCGCAGAAGCTCCTGTGTTTCAGGAGCTTGCATCACGTACGCCGCCACCTCCGGATCCATTCCCGTCTTTCGGCGCAGCTCTTCGATGAAGTGCGGGTTCGGTAGAAAGCGCAGATCGAACACGAGGTCGGCGTGCATGGGAACCCCGTACTTGAAACCGAACGAAACCAAACGAACGACCATCGACGGCCGCTCCGAGTCGCGACCGATGTAGTCGACCAGTTGATGTCGGAGGTCGTGAACGCTGAAATCGGTGGTGTCGATCACGATATCCGCGCGCGCGCGGAGGCCTGCAAGACGCTCTCGCTCCCCTGCGATCGCTCCCTGCAGGTCACCCGTCCGCGCGAGCGCGTGGGGCCTACGAGTCTCGCTGAACCGCCGAACGAGGACCTCGTCTGCGCAGTCGAGGAAGATCACCTGCACGTGATGCCCGGAAGCTTCGAGCGCCGCGATCGTCTCCTCCGCTCCGCTGAGGAACGCGCCAGTGCGAACGTCGATACCCAACCCGACCTGGTGGAGCTTGCCCTCACGGCTGACTAGCGCGAGCAGATCCGGCGCCAGCCCAGGGGGCAGGTTGTCGACGCAGTAAAAGCCCGCGTCTTCGAGCACACGAAGCGCACTGGTTCTTCCGGCGCCCGACAGCCCGGTGATGATGACGACCTGGGGAGCCTCGCTCATCGTTCGGGCTCGGAGTCCGGCTCGTCCACGTCGCCCATCAACGTGTCGATGAATTTCTGTGCCCCGTGGTGCCCGGCGGCCTTGAGAATGTGATTTCGCGCTGCAACCTCCAGGATGACCGCCATGTTACGGCCGGGTCGAACGGGGATTCGCAACATCGGAAGGGGCACGCCCAAGATGTCCAACGTCGAATCATCGAGTCCGAGCCGATCGAACGGCTCGTCGTCGCTCCAAGGGCAAAGCTCGACCACGAGCTGCAGCGTTTTCTCGGAGCGCACGGCGGTGGCCCCAAACAGATCGCGAACGTTGATAATTCCGATGCCCCGCACCTCCAGATGATTCCGGAGCAAGGGCGGAGCGCGGCCGACGATTCGTTCGGACGCAAGCAGCGACAAGACGACCTGATCGTCGGCGACGAACCGATGCCCACGCTCGACCAAGAAGAGCGCGCATTCGCTCTTGCCGATGCCGCTCGGCCCGAGCAGCAACGTGCCGACGCCGTGCACGTCCATCAGCACACCGTGACGCGTTTCGGAAGGCGCCAGAATCGTGTCGAGCACCCGATGAATCGTCTGAATCGCACGGCTCGATCGGGGTTCAGCGACCGCAAGCGGCGTCGAGGTTTCCTGCGCAGCTTCGAGCAGCACGGCCGGCGGGTCGACGCCACGTGTGACGACTACGAGCGATAGCCCGAGCCCGAACAGCGCACTCACCCCGTGACGTTGCTCTTCGGGTGAGAGCCCCTCTAGGAAGGTGAGCTCTGTCTCACCGAGAATCTGAACTCGGGTGGGAACGACCCCATGGGTGTGCCCCGCCAACGCGAGGCCGGGCTTTTGCACGCGAGGATGGTCCACCGGTCGGTCGCGCCCCTCTCCGCCTGCAACCAATCGCAAGATGGCTTGCAGAGGAGGTTCGGCGAGTAGATGCGCCGCCGTGATGCCGCATTCGACGCGCATGCTGGCGAGCACTCCGCGCTCCGAAGGGGAAGACTGCGTCACCCACCCATCATACGCGAGTGGCGCGCGACTGTCTGCCGGTCAGGGGCCGACCAGCACGCGATACGCTTCGGCGTCATCTGCGGCCTTGAAGAGCGCTTCGCGCTTTTGGTCGTCTCGAAGGACACGGGAGACACCCGCCAGCGCGGCCAAATGCTTTTGCGGCATGGACCGAGGGCCCACGATGCCGACCAAGATCGTCACGGGTAGGCTGTCGACTGCGTCGAAATCGACGCCCCGGGGACATACGGCAACCGCCGCGCGCAACTCGTCCACCCCGTCATAACGGCCGTGCGGAATCGCAACCCCGCTACCAATGCCCGTGCTCGCCAATCGCTCACGCTCGAGGAGCACCTCGTAGACGACTTCCTCGTTCGCGGTTTCCTCTGGCGCGCAAAGCAGTGAAGCGACGGTGCGGAGCGCGGCTTCCTTGTTGGGAATCCCGAGCCCGATGCGCACGCGATCGGGATGCAGAAGGTCGGCCAGCATGACGGCGAGGCGATACCCCACCCGCCGCACGGACGCAACGCGGATCAGTCTTCAGGGTGTCGGAGGGACTCGCCGCTGTGCCGCCGGCGGTGTGTCTCCGTGGCCTTCGTGTCGCGCACCTGCCGGTCGATCTTGTCGACGACCTGGTCGATGGTGGCGTACATGTCCTCGGACTGACCATGCCCGGCGTACTGGTGGCCGTCGCCCGTCAGGTTCACTTCGACTCGATGGAGGTGCCGCTCCATCGAAAACGTGAACTCGGCATGCATCGGCGCACGCATGTACTTCTGTATCTTGCCAATTTTCTCGGATGCGTAGTTCTTGATGCCGTCAGACGACTCCATGTTGCGAAATGTGTAGCTAATACGCATCAACCCTCCAGGGACTAAAAGTACTTCTTACGTTTTGATGAACTCAAGATGCCGAGCATTTCGCGATACTTCGCGACGGTGCGGCGGGCAATCTTGATGTCGTCTTGTGCGAGTATTGCAACGATTCGTTGATCGGACAGCGGGGCTGTTCGTTCCTCGCCGCCAATGATGTGCTTGATCGCCTGTTTCACGCTTTCCGAGGCGATGTCGCTTTGGTGGTCCCTTCTTATGGCGCTGTTGAAGAAGTACTTCAACTCGAAAGTGCCGCGGGGCGTGTGGACATATTTGTTGCTGGTGACGCGAGAAATCGTGCTCTCGTGCATGCCGACGGTCTCGGCCACGTCCCGAAGAATCATGGGCTTTAGATACTCAATGCCCTTATCGAAGAAGTCCTGCTGCTTCTCGACGATGCACTCCGTGACCTTGACGATGGTCTTGCGGCGCTGGTCGATGCTTCGGATCAGCCACTGCGCGCTTCGGAGCTTGTCTTGGATGTACTCTTTGGCTTTGGCATTGTTCGCCATGGCCGCGCGGTAGAACCCGCTGATCTTGAGCTTGGGCATGCCATCGTCGTTCGCGACGACGTAGTACTCGTCCCCCACCCTATGCACGTAGACGTCCGGCACGATGTATCGCGGCGCTTCGGTCTGGAATCGTCTCGCCGGCCGTGGCTCGAGCTCGGCAATGATCTGCGCCACGTCGTACACCTCGTCGAGGGGGCACTCGCATACCTTGGCGATCGCTGGGTAGCGCCGCTTCTCGAGGTCGCTCAGATGGTCGGAGAGCACGCGGAGCACCAGGTCGTCCATGCCGTAGTGCTTGGCCTGAATGATCAGGCACTCCTCGAGGGATCGGGCGGCGACCCCCAACGGATCGAACTGCTGAATCATCGCCAGGACTTCTTCGGCATCTTCAGCATCGAGATCGGCCTCGGCCGCAAGCCGCGGCACCACATCTTCCGGTGCCACGTCGTCGATTTTCAAATAACCGTTGTCGTCGAGGTTGCCGATTACCAACACCGCAAATCGGCGCTCATCCTCGACGAAGTCGCCCATGCGCAACTGCCACTCTAGGTGTTCGCTTAGATCTTCGATCGCGGACAGCGTCGCCTCGAGCCCGGGCATCTCTTCGTCCGGCCCGCGGCGTATCGAAGGCATCGGCGCTTCGTTCGACTGATTCTCGAGGTAGCGCTCCCAGTCGATTTCCGCTTTCTTGGCCTCATGGGCTTCGACTTCGGGTGCTGGGGACTCGTCGGTGCCGGCGCTACTCGGCTCGCGCGCTTCGAGACCGTCCTCGAGTATGGGGTTCTCGAGTAGCTCTTCCTGCACGAGCTCGCTCAGCTCCATGCGTGACATCTGCAGCAGCTTGATCGCCTGCTGAAGCTGCGGCGTCATGATGAGCTGCTGCGATAGTTTGAGTTGCTGCTTGAGCTCCATTTCGGCCCCACGCCCCAGAGGCGCGTCGATTCCTAGTATAGACGCCTAGGGCGCTCGGGGAAACTCGACCGCGTAGGCTCGCGAATGCCCCCTCGCTCGGTTATTGTGTCGGGGTGGGGACCGCACGTCCATTTCCGAAGGCGGTGGTGGTCGTCGCCGATGACGATCGGGCGACGTGCGAGCGCATATCTCGACTGCTCCGCGCCCACGGGCTGGTCGTCGTCCAGGCCAGTAGCGGCCAGCAGGCTATCGACGCGGTTCGTGCCCAAGCGGTGGACCTCGTCGTGCTCGACGTCGACATGCCCGGCCTGAGTGGCACCGACACATGCCGAGTCATCAAGACCATCACCAAAGACCGCTTCGTCCCGGTTGTCCTTCTCGCGGCGGCCGACGACCAGAGCGCGCGCTTCCAGGGGCTGCGCACTGGGGCGGACGATCACGTGTTGAGGCCGTTCGAGGACTCGGAGCTCCTGGCACGCATCGAGAACATGCTCAGGGTGAAGCGAGCGCACGACGACGTGCAGTTTGCGAAGAACGAGCTTCGCTACACATCCCTGCATGACGACCTACGCGCGCTACCCGACCATCGCTTCTTTCACGAATGCCTTGCGATCGAGTTCGAGGAGGCAGAGCGTCATCTGGATCCGCTGGCCTGCTGTATCCTCGCGGTCGATGACTTCCGAGACCTCATCGCCGATCACGGCGCGGAGGTCGCAGGTCGTGTGCTGGACGAAGTGTCGGTCCGGTTACAACGCACGATCCGTCCCACCGACATCGCCGCGCGATTCCGGACGGCCGAGTTTGGACTCTTGCTGCCCAACACGCGGCCGGCGCGATCTCTCATCTTGGCTGATCGCATCGTGTCCGAGGTCGCACTTCGGCCGTTCGAGCTGTCGAGTCCGACTCGAGGCCCAGCGAGCATCGAGTTGACGATTTCGATCGGGGTTGGGCTGTATCCGAGCGGCAGCATCCGCTCGCACAGCGAACTGTTGGACGCGGCTAGCATCGCCGTGGCCCGAGCACGGGTCGCCGGGCCGAATCGCGTCTGCGTCGTGCAGCAACAGGGCTACATTTTCCGCCC
>CBDURI010000014.1:0-19629 GCA_965369435.1 uncultured bacterium | reverse complement strand
GTGTCAGTGCCAGTGCCAGTGCCAGTGCCAGTGTCAGTGTCAGTGTCAGCGTCAGTGTCAGCGTCAGTGCTAGCGTCGGGGACCGGCCCCGTTGTTGAGCGCCATGACCCTTTAGTGTTACCAATCTAGCCTGAGATGAGTGAGCAGGCCTATCGCCGACTTGACGCAAAGCGCGCCTGCCTCCAGCTTCTTACACCCGGCATCCATCAGGGCTTTCCCCCGTAATCACGCTGGAGCCCGAGGGTGACCGACTCGAAACCTGGAGGCTGACTTGGCGCAAGCAATCAACCGTTATCGCGCGGATCTACGAGACTTTCGGTTCCTGTTTTTCGAACAGTTCGACCTCCCTGCGGTCCTTGGGAAGGAACCCTACGGCGCGTGGAGCTCCGATGAGTGCAACATGGTGCTCGACGAGGTGTATCGCTTCGTTTGTGACGTGATCGGCCCACTCAACAGCTCTGGGGATGCGCAGGGTTGTCGAATCGAAGATGGCCGAGTCATGACGCCTGACGGATTCAAGGACGCTTGGGACAAGCTCTGGGAGGCTGGCTGGCGCACGATCGCCGCTCCGTCGCGCTGGGGCGGCCAGGACGCGCCCTCCATGGTTGGCTCCTTCGTCGAGGAGATGATGTGCGGCGCGAACGCCTCGTTCACCCTGTACACCGGTCTTTCGCTCACCGCCGCGGAGCTTCTCATGGAGTTCGGCACCGAAGAGCAGAAGCAGAAGTACGTGCCCAAGATGATGAGCGGCGAGTGGACGGGCCCGATGTGCCTGACCGAGCCGCACGCCGGCTCCGATGTCGGCGCGGCCACGACCAGCGCAACGCGAAACGACGACGGCACGTACAACATCCGCGGCACCAAGATCTTCATCAGCGCCGGCGACAATGACCTCGGCAGCAACGTGATCCACCTCGTCCTCGCGCGCATCGAGGGGGCCGAGCCCGGCACCAAGGGTCTGTCGCTCTTCCTCGTTCCCCGCGTGCGCATCAACGAGGACGGCTCGCTCGGCGAGCTCAATGACGTCGAGGTGCCTTCGATCGAACACAAGATGGGCATCAACGGTTCGGCCACCTGCGTGATGCAGTTTGGCGACGAAGGAGGCAGCATCGGTGAGGTCGTCGGCGGCGTCGAGCACCAGGGCATTCGTCAGATGTTCCACATGATGAACGCCGCTCGTATCGGCGTTGGCATCCAGGGTCTTTCCGTGGCTTCTGCCGCGTACCTCAGCGCGCTCGAGTATGCGCGCGAGCGCAAGCAGGGCGCCAGCATCAAGCAGTTCAAGGACGCGAACGCGCCCCGGGTTCCCATCATCGAGCACCCGAACATTCGCCGCGACCTACTGGCGATGAAGGCAAGGGTCGAGGGCATTCGCGCCCTCGTCATGAAGCTTTCGAGCCACGGCGATCGCCTGGCGGTGATCCAGGGCAAGGACGACGAGTCGGAGGCGTACCACAAGGGCCAGATCGATCTTCTGACCCCGCTCGTCAAGGCGCACGGCACCGACGCCGCGTTCGAGGTGTCGAGCCGAGCGATTCAGGTGTATGGCGGCCACGGCTACCTCAAGGACCATCCCGTCGAGCAGTACTGCCGCGACGCGAAGATCTTCCAGATATACGAGGGCACCAACTTCATTCAGTCCATGGATTTGGTCAGCCGCAAGCTCGGCCAGGGCGGCGGCGCCAACACCCAAGCGTTCCTGACGGACATCCAGAGCTTCATCACCGACAACAAGGACACGCCGGAGCTCCAGGAGGGCATCGGTCACCTCCAGGCGGCGCACGAAGCGGTCGCCGCATCGGTCATGCAGTTCATCGGTTGGTTCAAGGGTGGCAAGCTCGAGCACATTCCGCTGGCTGCCGAGGACTTCCTCAACATCATGAGCGACTTGGCCGTCGGCTGGCTGCTCCTCGACCAAGCGTCGATTGCGCTGAAGAAGCTGCCCGAGACGTCGGAGACTCATCCGGACCACGCGTTCTACACCGGCAAGAAGTTCGCCGCGCAGTACTTCGCGAACAGCGTGCTCACCACATTGTCCAGTCGCACGCAGCGCCTGAGCGCGATCGATACGATTCCCGTCGAGATTCCCGACGAAGCCTTCGCCACCATCTAGCCCGGGCTTCGCACCTGTCTGTCAGGCCTGCGTTTTGGCCTGGCAGTCGGCGCAGACGCCGTAGAGTTCGAGCTTGTGGCGCACGAGCTTGAAGCCCAGCCCCGACGCCACGTTGTGCTGCAGCTCTTCGATGGCGTCGTCTTCGAACTCGATGATCTTCTCGCACTCGAGACAGATCAGGTGGTCGTGGTGCTCGTTTTGCCACGCGACTTCGTAGCGGGATACGCCGTCCCCGAAGTGGCGCTCGAAGGCGAGCCCGCATTCCTTCAGTAGCTTCAGGGTGCGGTACACCGTGGCGTACCCGATTTTGGGCTCTTCGATGCGCACCCGATCGAGCAAATCCTCAATGGACAGGTGCTCGCCGGTTGCGAAAAACATCTCGGTGACGAGGCGCCGTTGCTCGGTCGACCGTAGGCCATGCTTGGCCATGTAGTCGTTCAAGCGAGCACGAAGTTGCTCGACGTCATGTTCGGCGGTGGCTCCCATTCGCGCTCTCTACCCCAACCGTTCCTAGGGTAACATCCCGAATTTGTCCATCCCCATGAGCACGAAGGAGCAGCAATTCGGCGCTTTCGCCTGGGCGGTGCGAATGTCGCCGCTCGTCGTCGCGGCCATCCTCGCGGCACTTTGGATGGCGGGTGCTCCTCCGGTGATGCCGGACCTTCGTTTGAACGCGCCGCTGGTCGCTCGACCGGGAACGACGATCGGGGTTCGTGCATGGCAAGTCGATCAAGACTCGGACGGGTACACCGTCATCCTTGCGCCAGCGGTCGCGGTCGAGCTTCGCAACGCGGCAGGCATGGTGCTTGCGAAAACCGATTTGGCGCGGTCGCTCGTGCAGGGTGTCGAGGGGCACCTGCCGGTTCCCAGCGGGCTCGATGGAGTGCTTTCGTTGGTTGCTCTGGCCGAAATCGACGGCCGTTCCGTTTCCGTCGAGCGAGTCCTCTACGTGCGCAAGTCGATCGAGTCGCGTTTGCCGAAGGGCCGCGCGGTCAACGCATTTCAGCGCTACGAGCTTGGTCCCCTGCGCGCCATAGGTTCGCGACGCTCGGTCGGAGCGCTCGATCCGCGCGTCGAAGAAGGGGCCTGCGTTCCCGGGCTCCGCTGTTGGCTTTCGGTCTGGGCAGGAGCCGAGGTGGCTGCCGTCCGGGTCCGTCCGCTCGCCGGCGTTCGGACCGGTTCGCGCGTCGTCGAGCCTTCAAATGGATTCGCGCGCTTCCCGCTGGTTGTGGCCGGCAGTGAAGGGCGGGTCGAGGTCGAGGCGCTCGGCCCGGGCGGCGTCGTCGTAGCCTCCCGGGAGGTACGGCTTCCCGTCGTTCCCGGGGGCATCGTGGCGCGGGCGTCGGTGATGGACGGGAAAATCGCGCTCGAGTGGGAACAGCTCGGCGGACGCGGCCCGGTGCTGGTCGACGTCTTCGAGCGGCGGCGTTGGGTACACGCTTTGTCCCTGTCCCCGGACGCTCCTCAGGTCCGACTGCCCGGCCCCGGCGTTTGGCGGCTTCAAGTTCGCTCCGACCTGTTCTCGGACAACACAGCCGGCGTGGCGCATGTGGTCGTCCCCGCTCCGGATGGTCCAGGCCCGGCGCGGCTGGCGGCGACGGCGGTCCTCGCCGAGGCGGCTCGCGAAGGCCTGGATCCCCTAGCGATGGCCGTCATCGATGGCGAGGCACCTCGGCCAGGCACCGAGGCTCTGGTCCGCGCGTTGTTCGCCGTGCCGAGCTTCGATGTCGTTGCGGTTGGAACGGCGACGAGCGCCCGACTCGGAGCGGACGAAGCGCTCGACGGCGAGCAGGAGCTCCGGCGCTGGCAGGCGGCCGCCGCGATCCTGCTCATCGGTCTGATGGTGAGCATGGTCTTACTTCGCGTCGAGCTCCTAGCCCAGGCCCGCGCACGCCAGTTGCTCGACGAGCTCGGAGAAGGGGCGGCAACCCCTCCGCGTACCGCCTCCCCAGGCCGCGGCCTGTGGGCGTTTGTGCTCCTGGTCTTCGTGCTGATGGCGATGCTCGCTCTCTCCAAACGCTGGTTTTGACACTCATTTGCGCCCCTCCCCCGGCCGACCTAGATTGCGTGCGTGTTCAGCTCAGTCCTAAAAAAGGTGCTTGGCACCAAGCATCAACGCGAAGTGAAGCGCACGCAGCCCATGGTCGCTGCGATCTCGGCGCTCGAAGACGAAATCAAGAAGCTGTCCGACGCAGAGCTACGCGGGAAGACTGCGGAGTTCCGTCAGCAAATCGATAACGGCGCCTCGCTCGATGACTTACTGGTCCCCGCGTATGCCGTGGCCCGCGAGGCAGGCAAGCGCGTTCTTGGAATGAGGCACTACGACGTCCAACTCGTCGGCGGTATCGTGCTCCACCAAGGCAAAATCGCCGAGATGAAAACCGGCGAGGGCAAGACGCTGGTCGCCACGCTCCCCTGCTACTTGAACGGTCTCGAGGGCAAGGGCGTCCACGTCGTGACCGTCAACGACTACCTCGCGAGTCGCGACGCGGAGTGGATGGGCAAGCTCTACGGGTTCCTTGGGCTGAGCACCGGCGTCGTCGTTCCAGGCCAGAGCAACCAGGTCAAGAAGCGCGCGTACAACTGCGACATCACGTACGGCCAGAACAACGAGTTCGGCTTCGACTACATGCGCGACAACATGAAGTTCAGCATCTACGACTACGTGCAGCGTGATTTGAACTACGCGATCGTCGACGAGGTCGACTCCATCCTCATCGACGAGGCGCGCACGCCGCTGATCATCAGCGGGCCCGGTGAAACTGCGAGTGACCACTACGAGATGATCAACGAGATCATCCCGCGGTTGCGCAAGGATGAGCACTACGACCTCGACGAGAAGAACCGCAGCGTGACCCTCACCGAGAACGGCATGGAGAGCGCGCAGGAGCTGCTGGCCGGCCGTGGTCTGCTCGCCGGTGACGGCGCCAACCTCTACGACCCGGCCAACCTCGAGGCGCTTCACATCTTGCAGCAGTGCCTCCGTGCGCATGCCCTCTATCATCGCGACCAGCACTACATGGTCTCGGAAGACGGCAAGGTGATGATCATCGACGAGTTCACCGGCCGTGTGCTTCCCGGCCGGCGTTGGTCGGATGGGCTTCACCAGGCAGTCGAGGCGAAAGAGCGAGTTCTCATCCAGAGCGAGAACGTGACACTGGCTACGATTTCGTTCCAGAACCTCTTCCGTCTCTATAAGAAGCTATCGGGGATGACCGGCACCGCCGACACCGAGGCGACCGAGTTCCACAACATCTACGAGCTCGATGTGGTCGTGATTCCGACCAACGAGCCGATCATTCGCGCCGATGAAGAGGATCTCATCTATAAGACGGAGCGCGAGAAGTTCCGGGCGCTTTGCCTGGAGATCGAAGCGTCGCACAAGCGAGGGCAGCCCGTTCTGGTCGGCACGACGAGCGTCGAAAAATCGGATGCGGTGGCGCACTTCCTCGACCGCCAGGGTGTTCCCCACAACGTGCTCAACGCCAAACAGCACGAGCGGGAGGCGTACGTGGTCGCGCAGGCGGGTACGCCGGGCGCTGTGACGGTGGCCACCAACATGGCCGGTCGAGGCACTGACATCGTGCTGGGCGGCAATCCCGAAATGCTCGCCAAGATCGAGGTGCTCGAGAGCGCCCCGGAGGAGGTACTGTCCGACCCCGAGCGGCGTGAGGCCGCGATCGCCAAAGCCACCGAGCAACGCATCACCCAGTGCAAAGCGGACGCCCAGCGCGTCAAAGACGCGGGCGGTCTTCAGATCATCGGCACTGAACGCCACGAATCACGGCGCATCGACAATCAGCTTCGTGGGCGATCGGGCCGCCAGGGGGATGCGGGCTCTTCGCGTTTTTACCTCTCGCTCGAAGACGACCTCATGCGGATTTTCGCGGGCGAGCGGGTCCAGGCCATGATGGACCGCCTCGGGATGGAAGAAGACATTCCGATCGAGCACCGCTGGGTGACCCGTGCCGTGGAGAACGCACAGGTGAAGGTCGAAGAGCGCAACTTCGACGTTCGAAAGCACCTGCTCGAGTACGACGACGTGATGAACCAGCAGCGCAAGAGCATGTACGCGCTGCGAAAGCAGGTCTTGCGCGGAGAGTACCGAACGGTGCCCACGGACGACGAGCGCAAGGCGGGCGTGGAGCCGGTGCCTCTGGTCGATGGGCTCGACGTCGAGTTGCTGTCCCGGGTGACCAAGGTGATCGAGAACATGGTGAAGTTCCATTCGTATCCGTTGCCGGATGCGGGTCTCACCCAAGATGACGTGCCTGCGCATCGTAAAAAGTCGCTCGAGGCCGACTTGTCGACCCTGGCCGACGTGCGGGTTCAGCTACTCGAAAGGGACATCTACGTCTGGTTCGGTTGCGCCGTGCCGCTCGAAGAGTTCCGCAATGACCCCGAAGGCGCCTACAGGCACCTCGAGCAGGCGGTTGGTATGTCGCTGAGCGAGCAGAAAGAGCGCCTGCTCGATTTGGTCGACGAGATCGTCGTCACGATGACCGACCACGCGTGCCCACCCGGCAAACACTACGAAGACTGGGACCTCGAGGGGCTCGAGCGTGCCTACAAAGAGCAGTTCGCGATCGATGCGACCGGTGTCCACGAGATGAGCGACCGTGAGGAGCTCCTTCGCAAGCTCTACTCGGACGCGGCTGCCGTGCAGGAGCGCAAAGAGCGCGAGTTCGGAACCGAGAACTTCCTTCGATTGTTCCGCGACCTGTACCTCCAGGAGATCGACAAACAGTGGATGGACCACCTGCAGGGGATGGACCACCTCCGCGACGGCATCGGCCTACGCGGTTACGGTCAGCGCGATCCCAAGAAGGAGTACCAGCGTGAGGGCTTCGACATGTACCTGCAGATGGTGCAGAGCGTGAAGTCGTCGGTCACTCTCGGCATGTTCACGGTCGAGCGGGCGGGCGAAGAAGAGTTGCAGCGGCTCGAGGAGCAACGCCGTCAGGCGACCGAAAAGCGGCAGCGGCACATCCACGCCAGCCATCAGGGCGAGGGGCCGGCGGGTGGCGGTCAGCAACAGCAAGGCCTCAGTCGGCAGGCTCGCCGGGCAGCAGCAAGGCGAGGCCGTCGAGCGGGCGGCGCAGGTCCGGGAGCACCCCCGCCGCCGCAGCCCGCCGCGGTGCAGCAAGTCACCGTCAAACGCGATCATCCGAAGCTCGGGCGCAACGACCCGTGCTACTGCGGCAGTGGCAAGAAGTACAAGAACTGCCACTACCGCGAAGACCAGGCTGCAGCCTCGCCGCAGTAGCGCCCATCTGGTAATAGGCACGCCATGAGCGGACGGGTGAAGGGGTTTCGCTTCGCTGGCGTGTACAGCGGAGTCAAAGCGGACGACGCGCTAGACTTGGGGTTGGTCGTCGCGGATGAGCCGGCCGTCGCCTCGGCGGTCTTTACGCGCAACCGCGTCCGAGCCGCACCGGTGGTGGTCAGCGAGCGCCGCCTGAAGAGCGGGCTTTGTCAGGCGATTCTGGTCAATAGCGGCAACGCGAACGCGTGCACCGGGAAGCAGGGGCAGCGAGCCGCGTTGGCGTTGACGCGCGTCGCTGCGGCTGCGCTCCGCGTTCCGACCGCGTTGGTGGTCCCGGCCTCGACGGGCGTCATTGGCGTGCAGCTTGCTCAGGACGACATCGAGGAGGCGATTCCGTCGCTCGTCGCGGACCTTTCTGAAACCGGCGCGACGCGCTTCGCACGCGCGATCATGACCACCGATCGCGGCCCGAAGCTCGCACAGGCCGAGGTCAAGGTAGGGCGCACGATGTGCCGGGTGCTCGGCATCGCCAAGGGCGCAGGGATGATTCATCCGAACATGGCGACGACGCTCGCCTTCGTGGTGACCGACGTGCCCCTGAGACGAGCCACGCTGTCGAAGATCCTACGCCAGTCGACCGAGGTCACCTTCAACCGGGCGACAGTCGACGGTGACACCAGCACCAACGACTCGATCTACGTGCTCTCATCCGGAGCAGCCACGAGTCGGGTGGTCGATGAGAAGAGCGCGGCAGGGCGACGATTCGCCGGGGCCCTTACCGAGGTGCTCGAATCGCTCGCGAAGCAAGTCGTGGCGGACGGTGAGGGCGCCGAACACTTGGTTCGGATCGAGGTTCTCGGGGCCCGGACCAACGCAGATGCCGTCGGGATCGCGCGGACCATCGCAGGGTCTCAACTCGTCAAGACTGCGCTTCATGGCTGTGATCCGAACTGGGGTCGCATTCTGGCGGCGGCAGGCCGTTCGGGGGCACGTTTCAATCCTGATCACGTTTCGATGAAGATAGGCAGCGTTCCGATCTTCGAGCGCGGGACCCCCGTGATGACCCCAAAAACCGAGGCCAAAGCGGCTGCAACGATGAAGCGCCGGGAGTACGTGATCGCGGTCACGGTGGGGGCCGGGCGTGGCCTTGGTCATTATTGGACCTGCGACCTCGGACACGAGTACGTTCGGATCAACGCTGACTACCGGACGTGATTCAAACCTATGCTGCGCAAATCTATAATCCTGTGCGCCATGCTGCTCGCGATTCACGCGACGGCGGGCGCTGACGAAGACAAGCCTCCCGCCGAGGGCGAACCATCTGCCGAGCCTGCGAAGCCCGCAAAGCTATGCATGAGGAACCAGAAGCTGGAGCAGCTGGCGGGTCAGCTCGCGGAACTTCAACACATCCCGCCGTCTCCTGAGCTCATTCGCAAGGCGCGCGAGGCCGGCGTCGATGCGAATCCATTGTACGCCAAGTTCGGTGTCACCGGGGAGTTCGATAGTTTCAAGACTTGGCTCGAGAATTTGGACGAGACCGCCGACGCGCCCCTCATTTGCGGACGGGCGCGCTTCGGAGAGCGGATCGTATTGGTGGCGGCCATTCGCGCCGGCTCGCTCGAGCTCGTCGGCAAGAACGGCATTCACGCGGAGGTCATCGAGGACTTCCGCGATCCGTACCTGGTGGTGCGAGATGCAGGGGGTTCTTCGCGCCGCATTTCGATCGACGGGGGGGAATACGGAGCGACCATGTCGCTCCCACTCGAGTGGGACCGGCCGCTCTTCGTCCAGCTGGTGGCCACAGGGCCGAGCGGGCCGCGCCCGGTTGCGGAGCGTTGGGTGGGCAAGATGCCAGAAGGCGCACCGACCCGCCGCGGGTCACAGTCCCCGGAAGCTTGGCTGATGCAACTCCGGCGCGCGTCCGGCGCGCGCACGTTGCGTTCGAACCGTCTGCTGAGTCAAGAGGCGACGAGTCACGCTCGAGCGGTCTGCGACTCGGGGAAGCTCGGCCACGATCTGGATGCGGAGGGGGACCCTGAAGCCCGGCTACTCGAGCGTGGTATCGAGGCGCGTGTCGTCGGCGAGGCCGTCGCTCGCGCAGCCACGATGCGCGACGCGCTCCACGCGATCGAGGATAGCCCGAGCCATCGGCTGACCGTCACGGACCGGAGATTTACCGACGCCGGCTACGGCAAGGCCACAGACGACAAGGGGCGCACCTGTGCGGTCATCCTGTTGGCGTCGTGGCCACGCAAGGTGCCCTGAGCTCAGGCGGCGACGGAGATGCGCGCTTTGGTGCGGCTGTGGGCCACCTGGTACGCGACCACCAGAACCTGTGCGAGTGCCATGCCGGCGACTACCGTTCCCACGACGCCCGCGAGGATAGCGGCGATGGTGGGCCCTTGGATGCTGACCTCGGCGCCACCGACCGGCCACACGTCGCTCCCTACGAGCAGTCCGATGTGCACCATGTAGAGGAGGAGCAACGCGACGCCCCACACGTGGGCCCCACCGCGGGTGCTGTTGTCCATGAATGCCATGAGCGAGAGTAGGGCGAGCAAGCCGAAGGCCACCTGCGTGCTGGCGGGTGCCCAAGATTGCCAATCGCCCTCGAGCCGGACGAGGCTCTCGTGCCCCCCCGACGCGAAGAACCATGCGCCCAGGGCGAGAACGCCAAGGCTCACCACCACCCGGGCCAGGCGCGCGCCCCGATAGTAGGCGCGAAAGAGCAAGCTCCCGCTGAGAAGGATCGTCGCACAGGCGAGGATGCTTCCCTCGGGTGCGCCACCTGTGAGGGTCTGCTGCCAGAGCGCGACGCCGGTGGCGATCGAGCCGACCGCGAACAGCCCGATGGCGCGGCCACGGTACGACATCGGCGTCAGCGCCAAAGTCCCCATCGTGATCAACAGTGCCAGGGCAACAAACGTCAACGGATGTACGCCGCCCACGAGCAGCGCGGCCAACGCACCCAAGGTCGCCAGCGCCACCGTCGTTCGGCGGAGCGCTTTTTCGCCCGGGCTCGACGGACGCATTTGCTCGCGGAGCAGGTCCGAGGCGAGGATCGGCGGTCCCGGCGGAATCGGCACGCGGGGCAGGCTCGTGTCCCGCTCTGCGGCAGAAGCACGTGGTTCGTCCATTTGCAGCTCCAGCACCGCAGCGGCCTCTCGACGCTCGCTCTCGGTGCCGTTTTTTTTCCGGTGAAGCGGCAGGACCGGTGCGGGTTCGCTTTGTGGCTCCCGTTCGCGAATCGTGGTGCGGCTGAGGCCGGTGTCCGCGGGCTCGGTGAGCTCCGGGTCCGAGAGCGCAACGACCGCCACGGCGCGGGCCGAGGTCCCCGTGCTCCGCGGCGGCGCGAACGTTCCGCTGATTCGCTCCTTCGGAGTCTGCACGCCGCTCAGTTTCGACTCGCGCGCGATGGGCACCACGGGCTTCCGGCCGGGGACCGGCTCACCACATGTGCCACAGAAAGCATCCGTTCTGAGCACTCTACCGTCGCAACTATTGCACTTGGGCATCGGGTTCCGGCCTGTCCGGTTGCTCAGATCATACTCACGATGGACCGCGCACTTCAACCTGCGCGGTAGGGACATGTATGCACATCGGCACCTGCCGCCCGGCGTTGCGCCAACCACGACAATCGTGTGCAGGTCTATGACAGGAATGTCCTACCGATGGCGCCCAGGGCGAAAAAAGCGCTGGTTTTACGGCCCTGACAAGTTGGCACTGCGTTTGCAATGTACCCAGTCGCTTGCTTAAGACCCCTCGCCGCGCACTTTCCAGCTTGCCCGGCATCCGCGCGGCGATGGGTCGTCCTTTTACTCAGCCACTCAGGAAATTCCAGCTTAACTTACTTACCCTAACTTTTTCACTGTAGCATCGATTCTTTCGTTTGAAATGGGTCACCGATTGGTGGCCCATTTGCTTTTAAGGGCCAATTTAGAAAAAAAACGGCCTACCGGGAGAGGCAGGCCGTCCGTCATCGGTCGCAGCGTCTTCAGCCGACGTCTTGCAGGGCATCCTTGGCCCAAAGCTTCCGTTTCTTGAGTTGCTGGAGCTCTAGCTCCTCACCGGGGGTGAGACTCAGACGGTCGTCGAGAGCGTCGATGCGCTCCGCAAGCCGAGCGTGCTTCTGTTCGAGGTGCGACCTTTGTCGCTCCGCTGGGATGATTCGAGCCTGGTGTTTTGACATGTCACCTCCGGGTTCTGACGGGGTTCACAAGCTAACCAAGGCCAACCAAGCTAGTTCCAGGCACGACGCGGTGCCCGTATCCACATCCTAAGGATCTACGGTGTAATGATCAATCCCACTTTAGGCGGATTTCTGGGTTGCCTTGTGTACCGACCTCCACCGTGAATACTAACCCCTTGGGAGCGTTCAACACGTTGATGACCTCGAGATTTGGGGCGATAGCTTTGGGTTTTGCGCTGCTAATGCTCGTCGGCAGCGGTGCCGCCCAGGAGAGCAAGCCGCTCGATCCGGCGGTGGTGATCGGCTTGGTGCAATCGTTTTACGATCAAACCACGACGCTACAGGCCGAATTTGAGCAGACTCGCTACACGCGGCTCTACGATCGCTACGACCGGGCCAAAGGGAAAGTCGTCTTCAAAAAGCCCGGGATGATGCGCTGGGACTATGCCCAACCCAACGGGCAGGTGTTCGTCAGCAATGGCAAGAAGCTCTTGATCTACCAGCCGCCGGAACCAGGCGAGAAGAGAGGGCAGCTCATCGAGCGCGCCGTAGACGAGGATCAGCTCCCGTCCGCGTTTTCCTTTCTCATCGGCAGCGGTAATCTCGCGAACGATTTTGAAGTTCGGATGCTCGAGCACGACAACGAGCAATTCCAAGATGGCTATGTCCTGCAGCTCATCCCGCGAAGGCCGACTCCCAACTACGAGCAGCTCGTCTTCTACGTGCGTACATTGACTCACGGGGGCAAGCGTGCCGGAATCGTCCAACGCGTTCTCATCATCGACGCCGCCGGCAACCGCAACCGATTCGACTTCGCCAAGATCAAGTTCAATCGGGACGTGCCCGACAAGCGCTTCAGCTACCGACCGCCGAAAGGGACCGAAAGGGTCACGCCCTAACGGCCGCTTCGGACGTACACCGAGCTCGAAGTCGGTGGATCGCATCCGTGAGCGCCGCTCGGTCGTTCGGGGGAACGAGGAGTGTGTCTGCGTCACCGTGCAGATGGTCCGGGATCGCGCCTGCTTCAGTCGTGATGATCGGAAGCGCGCGCGCCTTGGCTTCGAAGAGCACGGTCGGGAGACCGTCCAGCGGGCCCGAGGGCACTACGATGGCGTCGCACGCTCGCAGAAGTGCCTCTTTTCGTTCCCGAGCGACCCAGCCGTCGAAGGTCGCGTCGAGCTGAAGGCGCTGCGCGAGCGCATGGAGCTTTCCGAGCTCCGGGCCGTCTCCCGCGATACGAATGCTGACCGGCTCCGGCAGGGCCGCGACGGCATGCAGAAGCTGGTCGAGGCCTTTGACCGGCACGAGGCGCCCCAAGCAGAGCAGCGTGAAGCCGTGGATGCCGAGCCGGCGACGTAGCTCGGAGCGAGTCTCGGGCAACGATTGCGGTGGGTCGATGGGCATGGGGCCGACGTGCGCGGTCACGACGGATGGAGCGATACCGCCCGTTCGAAAGAAACGCTCGCGTAGCGAAGCGCTCAGAAACCACATCGAGGTAGCCCCAGCCGCGATCTCGCGCGCGAAGGCCCCGCCGCCGGGTGCCTTGGAGAGCCAACGAACGTCGGTGGCGTGGCATATGCAAAGGTGTGCGCGCCCCTCCGCGGTCTTCGAGGCGACCCAGCCGCAGGGCACGCACCATGAGCTGATCAACGCGTCACAGTCGCCGAGCTGGCGTGCCGAAGCACGATAGAGCGCGGCCGTGAAACTCGCGGCGCCTGCCCACCTCGCGGGCCGCTGCCGCAGGTTGTCTGGTGCACCGCTGGCGTAGAACGTTTGCTGTAGCGCCCGCGGTCGTGCGTACGGCACCCAGCTCACCTCGATCCCGGGCCATCGCGGAACCGGGCACGGGCGGCACGGCTCTGGCGCCAAGACCTGAACCGAATGACCGTGTTCGACGGCCCCCCGCGCCAAGGTAAGCAAGAAGGAGCCCGCACAGTCACCCTCGAAGCGCGGAAAACCCGTCGTGAGGAGGCCGAGCTTCATGGCCTGCGCGACTCACTCCACCGTGACGGTCTTGGCGAGATTGCGCGGCTGGTCGACGTCGGTGCCCTTGTGGTCGGCGACGCAGTACGCGTACAGCTGCAGCGGCACGACGGTGACGAATGGAGTGAGTGCTTCATGCGTCGCGGCGACCTCGACGAAACGATCACAGAGGGACTGCCCCTTCGTATCGCCCGCGGTCGTCACGCCGATGATCTTCGCTTCGCGGGCCCGCGCCTCTTGCATGTTGCTCGACACGCGGTCGTAGTGCCGATCCTGGGGCATGACCACGATGACCGGCATGTGCGCGTCCAATAGCGCGATCGGTCCATGCTTCATTTCGCCCGCCGCATAGCCCTCCGCGTGTACGTAGGAGATCTCTTTCAACTTGAGTGCACCTTCGAGCGCCATCGGGAAGCTGAGGCCGCGGCCGAGGAAGAGCACGTCTCGAGCGTCGGAGAAATCACGCACGATATCGGCAACGGCCAGGTGCGTCGCCCGCAGGCGCTCCGCGATCACGTGGGGGATCCGCGCCAGGCCCTCGACGAGCTCGGTAGCCTGCGCGTCATCGATGGTCCCTCGACGCCGCCCGAGCCAGATGCTGAACATCAATAGGTTGGCGAGTTGCGTCATGAAACATTTCGTCGAGGCGACGCCGATTTCGGGGCCGGCGTGCGTGTAGAAGCTCGCGTCCGCCATGCGCGGGATCGCGCTGCCGTTGACGTTGGCGATCGAAAGGACTTTGGCTCCGCGTTCTTTCGCCGCCTTGGCTGCCATGAGCGTGTCGATGGTCTCTCCCGACTGACTCACCGCGATCACCAAATCCCCTTCGCCGACGACGGCGTCTCTGCCACGGAACTCGCTTGCGAGCTCGGTGATGGTCGGCATCTTGGCGAGCTCTTCCAGCCAATAGCGGCCTGCGATGGTCGCGTGATGGCTGGTGCCGCAGGCGAGGAGGATCACCCGCTCGATGCGCTTGGCATCGTCGTCGCTCAGGCCGATTTCGGCCGAGAAGATGTCGGCGTTCTCACGGTCGAGCCTCCCGCGCAGGGTGTCTTCGAGCGCGCGCGGCTGCTCGAAGATCTCCTTCAGCATGAAGTGCTTGTATCCGGCCTTCTCGGCCATGACCGGCGACCAGGAGATCTTCCTAGAGCGACGGCTCACGGGAGTACCGTCGAGCGTCGTCAGGGTGAAGCCTTCGGCTTCGAGCACGGCGATCTCCCCGTCTTCGAGGAACACCATCTCGTTGGTGTAGGGAAGGAGCGCCGGAATATCGCTCGCGCAGTAGGTCGCGCCCTTCGACACGCCGAGCACGAGCGGGGATGAGCTCTTGGCCACCACGATGCGGTCCGGCTCCTGCTCGGACAGGACCGCGATCGCGTACGCGCCTTCTACCTGTGCGAGCGAACGGCGTATCGCCGTGACCATGTCGTGTCCCGCTTGCGTTTCGCGATGGATCAGGTGGGCGATGATTTCGGTATCTGTGTCGCTGACGATGGGGAAACCGCTCGCCTCGAGCTCGCTCCGCAGCTCCAAGTGGTTTTCGATGATGCCGTTGTGTACGACCGCGATGGGGCCGGCGACGTGGGGGTGTGCGTTGACCTCCGAAGGGCGGCCGTGCGTGGCCCACCGGGTGTGCCCGATGCCAACCGTGCCCGGGAGCCCCTGCTTCGAGAGCGCGTTCTCGAGGTTGCGAAGCTTGCCGACCGCGCGGACGATCTCGATGCCGTCGTTCGAATGAACGGCGAGGCCGGCCGAATCGTAGCCCCGGTATTCCAGTCGCCGAAGCCCGTCGAGCAGGATAGGTGTCGCCTGGTTGTCACCAACGTGACCAACGATTCCGCACATGCTCTGACTCTAGTCGATGGGACCGCGCGACGCACCAGTGGCGCCCGCGTTTGGGCGCTTGTCGTCGAACTTGGCTTTGACCTCGCCGTCCGGGGAGACGACTGTCACCGGTCCGAACTGCTGAAGCGATTGAGCGAAATCCGCTGCCTGACCGACGATCACGACGAGTGAGTCGCCCGGCCGGATGTAGTTGCGCGCGACGTACTGCGCCTCGGACGCACTGGTCTTGCGGATCGCCTGGCGGTATCGGTCCCAATAGTCGTCCGGCAGCCCGAAGGTGCGGAGATCGACGACGAGCTCGGAGAGCTTGCCCGGCGTGTCGACCTTGAGCGGAAACGAATCGCTGAGGTAACGCTTCGCGTTGACCAGCTCTTCGGGTTCAGCGGGCTCCTGGTGGATACGTTGAAGGTGCTCGAAGAACGCGCCTATCGCTTCGGTCGTGACCTCGGTTCGGACCGAGGCGTAAGCGACGAACGGGCCGATATCCACGCGCTCACCGATCGAGCTGTATGCGCCGTAGGTGAGGCTCCTCTTCTCGCGGAGGTCCATGAACAGCCGCGATGCCGCAGAACCGCCCAGCACCTGATTGGACACCATGAGGGGGATCCACTCGCGGTTGGCTCGCGCGATCGCCAAGTTGCCGATGTAGATGACCGACTGCACCGAGCCCGGTCGATCGACGACCAGAATGTTGCGGTCGGTCGGGTGCGGCGGCTCCCTGTACGTGGGGACGGAGCGTTTTCCGGCTTTCCAGGCGCCCAGCGTCTTCTCTGCCGTCTCGGCGACGCGGGCCGGATCAACGTCTCCGGCGACGACCAGGAATGCGTTCTTGCCGACGAAGTGCTCACGGTGCCAGCGCACCAGATCTTGGCGGCGGACCCTCTTCACCGCTTGCGGCGTGGTGTCGACCGTGCCGTAGGGATGCTGGCCGTAGAGTTGGCGATAGAAGGTACGCCGAGCGATGTACCGGGGCTCCCGCTCGGAAAGCGCAAGGCGATCGAGCTCGCGGCGCTTGAGCTTTTCGAGCTCCTTGTTGGTGAAGGTAGGGGCGCCGGCGACTTCGGCGAGGATCGCCATGACCACTTCGAACTGTTCGGAGAGCGCCCGAACGCCCACGTAGGTGTTTTCCTCATCCGAGCTGGCCCAAAGATCGGCGCCGAGGAACTCGATCTGTTCGGCGATCTCGGCGCTCGAGTGCTTCGCTGTGCCCTCCTTCAGCATTTGAGCAACAAGGCCGCTGAGGCCCGGGAGCTTTGCCGGATCCAATTCGCCACCGCTACGGATCACGAGCGTCGCGTAGACGACCGGAAGCTGGTCGGTGACGATGGTGTTGAGTTGCAGCCCGTTGTCGAGGTCGGCGACGTGCACCGGTGGCAGGGTCATGTCCTTCGCTTCGCCGGGCGCAGGCGGGGCCTCGCGCTCGGCTTGGGCCTCGCGTTGCGCATCCTTGGCGGTCTCGGACTCGGCGCCCGTGCTTCCCTTGGAACCGCCACATGCCACCAACAGCGACAGTGCGAGTACTCGCAGCCACATCTTCATTTCTCCTCCGAGGCCGGGTCGGTGCCGGGCATGACTTCGAGTACGGTGCGATTGGTCGCTTCAAAGTAGGTGCCTGCCACGCGTTTGATGTCCTCCATGGACACCGCGAGATAGTGATCGAGCTCTAGTTTCAGCAGGTTCGCGTCCCCCCAGTACAGCTCGAACTCCGCGAGATGCTGCGAGCGCGCCATGTTCGACTGAAGCCCGAACACAAAGGATGCGCGGATACGATTTTTGGCCTTTTGGAGCTCGCGCTCGGTCACGCCCTTCTTGGCGATCGATTCGAGCTCGGCAAAGACGATGGCCTGCGCTTCGCTCGGGGCATGGCCACTGGCCATGACCACCCATGCGGAGAACAGATCCGGCCCACGGCGATCATCGGTGCCGACGGCGATGTCCTGGCAGATCTCTTTGCGCTTCACGAGGGTCTGGTAGAGGCGGCTCGATTCGCCGTCGCCCAGCACCATCGCGAGTATCTCGAGCGCGTAGTGATCGGGCGTCCGGCTCGGCGGGATGTGATACCCGAGGTGAAACGCTGGGAGCGTGGCATTCGCGTCGTACATCGTCTCGGTACGTTCCGCGGTTTGTTCAGGTGGTGGAGGCTCGGAATATGCGGGCGTCTTTCGAGCCGGGATATCGCCGAAGTACTTCTCGACCAACTTCATGGCAGCATCGGTGTCGAAGTCACCGCTGATGCTCAACACGGCGTGGTTGGGCGCGTAGTGCGTGTCGAAGAACGCTTGGACGGCCTCGAGCGGCGCATCGATCAAGTCCTGCATGTCGCCGATGGTCGAATGGGCGTACGGCCAGTAGTCGCCGTAGGCGAGCTCGTTGATGCGAAGCATGCTCGGGATGTACGGCTGGTTGTCGATCCGCTGGCGCCGCTCTTCCATCACCGTCATGCGCTGGTTCTCGAAGTTCTCTTGGGTGATCGCGAGCGATCGCATGCGGTCCGCTTCGAGCCAGAGGCCGAGGGCGAGCTCGCTTGCTGGCAGCGTTTCGAAGTAGTTCGTACGATCGTTGCTCGTGGTGCCGTTGGCGCTGCCTCCCCGGTTGATGATCAGGCTGAAATGCTCGCCTTTGCCGACGTTGGCGGAGCCCTGGAACATCATATGCTCGAACAGATGCGCGAAGCCCGAGCGCCCCTTGACTTCGTTGCGCGATCCGACGTCGTAGTAGACCGAAACCGCGACCGTCGGGACGGTACGGTCTTGGTTGATGACGACGCGAAGGCCGTTGTCGAGGGTGGCACGGCTTACCTGCAAATTCGCCAGGGCGGCCGTGTCTGGCTCGGCAATCGCGTGCCCTCCGTCGAGAAGCGTTGCGGTGGCGATCAGCACCCCTACTGCGGTACCCATGAAAATCCGGTTCATCTGACTCCCATCAACACGTGAAGCGGGCAAAAGCTTCCAGGTCGCTACCACATTCACCCCCGAGGGCAAAGCGGTTGACGGCCCTCGCAGTTTTGCGGACACTCACCGACCCACATGACCGCCGCACTGCTATCGATTGGCACCGAGCTCACCCGTGGCGAGTTGGTGAACACCAACGCCGCGTGGCTGGGCGAGGAGCTCACCAAGCTAGGCTTCGACGTCGTCGAGCACCTCACCGTGGACGACCAGCTCGATCGAATCGTGACGGTCATCCACAGGCTGGCCGAGTCGCATCGTGTCGTGATCGTGACGGGCGGGCTCGGACCGACGTCCGATGACCTCACAACGGAGGCGGCGGCGCAGGCTGCGGGGGTAGAGCTTCGCCGTGACGAAGGCGTCGTCGAGGGGATTCGGGAGAAGTTCAAGCTGTTCGGACGGGTGATGCCGGAATCGAACGCGAAGCAGGGCGACTTCCCCGAAGGGGCCGAGGTTTTGCCGAACCCCGTGGGTACGGCACCTGGTTTCGCGATGACGTTGGGGCAGGCGCGCTTCTTTTTCGTTCCGGGCGTGCCACGCGAGATGAAGCACCTCTTTCAGGAGTCGATCGGGCCGTCCATTGCCCCCCTTGCCGAACCGCGAACCCATCAGGTGCACCTGCGCACGTTCGGGATGACCGAATCCGGGGTCGCCGAGGCGCTTCGCGGTCTCGAAAAGGCCCACGACGGGTTGACCCTAGGCTACCGCGCGGGTTTCCCGGAAATCGAAGTCAAGGTTCACGTGCGCGCGGATTCGGCGGCTGAAGCCGAGCGGCTGTCCCTTTCGATCGCCGACGAAGTGCGCTCGCGTCTCGGCGATGCGGTGTTCGGAGGACGCGACGACTCCTTCGCACAAGTCGTGGGTCAGGCCCTTCGGGACGCGGGCAAGACCGTTGCCATCGCGGAATCGTGTACCGGAGGGCAGGTGGGTGAGATGCTGACCCGTTTTCCTGGCGCCTCGGACTACCTGCTGCTCGATGCGGTCGTATACGCCAACAGCGCCAAAGAGGCGGTCCTCGGGGTGAGCCCAGACGTGTTGCTGACGCATGGCGCGGTGAGCTCGGAGACAGCCGCCGCAATGGCGGACGGGGCGCTGCGGGTGGCGGGAGCCGACATCGCCGTGTCGATTACCGGCGTGGCAGGGCCTGGCGGCGGCACCGAGGACAAGCCTGTGGGCACCGTATGGTTCGGCTTGGCGCGCAAAGGCGAGCCCACGATCACCAAGCACCGGAAGCTTCCGTGGGGGCGAGACCGCGTTCAGACCTTGGCCGCATATGTCGCACTCG
>CBDURI010000013.1:0-20061 GCA_965369435.1 uncultured bacterium | reverse complement strand
AGCCCATAGCGACGCGCGATATCCTGGTTTATCCAGGCTTCGTTTTCGTCCATCAAGTCCGATAGGATCGGATTGGTCTGCGTCCGGCTAAAGGAATGCACCGGAGCCCTCCCGTACAGCAGACGGAACGCGCCTGGGGGCGGCTCCTCGGGAGGCGTGAACTTGGGCACCGGATCGAAACCGGCCTCGGCCAGCTGCGTCGAGTAGAACTCGATCTTACCCGATGGCGTATCGAATTCCGCGGGTACCCCTTCGTCGAAGTAGAGCGGCTGCTTGGGCCCGAGAATGACGCCCTTCTGCTTGAGCTCGTCGAAGCTGAGGCCCGCACTCTGCACCCGCGTCCGGAGATAGTCCTCGATATCTTTCCATGGGTAGTACGCTTGCAGACCAAGCTTCATCGCCAGCTCGCGCGCGATCCACCATCCCGGCTTCTGGCCGTTGGGGGGCTCCACCACAGGTTGCCGAAGCCCGACGAAGGGTTGGCGAAACCAACTGACGTGCAGGTCATCGTAGCGCTCGAGGTAAACGGCTTCGGGGAGCACGACATCGGCCCAACCCGCAATCTCGCTCGGGATCACATCGACCACCACCATGAGGTCGAGCTCTTGGATGGCGCGAATCGTTTCCTCTTGGTTCGGCAAAGCCTTGATCAAGTTGGTGGCGTACACCATCCACCCCTTGATGGGATACGGCTTGCCGCTGATGGTGGCGTCGCGAATCCCGTTGCTCAGCGTGCCATCGGCGAACGGATACTTGTGGTCCGGGTTGTCCGCCTTCGGTCGGCTGGGAGTCGGATAGTCTGGGTAGGGATATCCAGGAACATCCATGCCCGACGGGTAATAGAACCCGCCCTTGCGCCCCCAGCTACCGAGCAATGCGTTGAGCAGCGCGATCGCGCGGCTGCGCTGCGTGTCGTCGCCATACCAAGTGACGTGGCGCCCGGGGTGGACGAGGGACGCCGGCTTGTGCCGCGCCATTTCGCGCGCGGTTTCGCGGATGAGGGCTGGGTTGAGGCTGGTCTTCGGGTACGCCCACTCCGGGGTGTAGGGTGCGATGTCTGCCGCAAAGGCGTCGAATCCGAAACCATAGGCGTCGACATACTCCTTGTCGTACAGCTCTTCGGTCACGAGCACGTTCATCCACGCCAACAAGAGGGCGATGTCCGTGCCGGGCTTGATAGGCAAGTAGTGCTGCGCCTTGCTGGCGGCAACCGAGAAACGCGGATCAACGACGATGATCGAGGCGCCCTTCTCGATGGCTTGCGCGAACTCTTGCACCTGGGTGTTGTGCATGTTCTCACCGAGGTGCGAGCCGATCAGGACGAGGCACTCGGCGTTGGCGATGTCCGTGCGCTCCGGGGTACTCACCCCTTCGCCAAAGGTGAGTGAAAAACCCACGTCCCTGGGGCCGCGACACTGTGCATAGGATGGCGCCGTGAGATTGGGCGTACCGTAGGCATGCATCGTGTGCTTGAGGAACTTGCCGCCGATCCCGTGACTGAAGAGCGCCATCGACTCCGGGCCGTAGTCGGCCTTGATCTTCAGCATGCGCTCGGCGATGTATTGCAGCGCTTCGTCCCAGGTAGCCTCCACCCACTGTTCTTGGCCGCGCTCGGTCTTACGAATGAGTGGTGAGGTCAAGCGATTGGTGTCGTAGTGAGCCCCGACGCCACCGGTGCCGCGGGGGCAAAGCCGACCCTCGCTCAAGGGATCGATCTCGTTGCCCAAGATCTTCCACAGTTTTCCATCGCGGAGATGCGCAACGGAACCACACTTCCAAAAACAGATGTCGCAGATCGTCGGAATCGTGCTGAGCGTCTCGGAGCTACTCAGGACGCCGCGCGCAAATGCTGGAATGCCGCCAACCGCGGCAACGCCCGTGGCGACAGTGGAAATCTCCAAAAAGCGTCTTCTCGAAAGCGGCGGCATCGACAGCCGGGACCATATGCCCATAGGGCCCGCCCGGGCAAGGCAATCCCCCTGACCCTCGTCAGATCGCCGCCCCGCGCAACCTGAGAGAGTTCGCGATGACGGACACGGAGCTGAGGCTCATGGCGGCCGCCGCGATGACGGGGCTCAGCAGGAGGCCAAAGAAAGGGTAGAGAACTCCGGCGGCGACCGGCACTCCCACGCTGTTGTAGACGAACGCGAACACCAGGTTCTGTTTGATGTTGGCCATGGTGGCCCGACTCAGCCGGCGCGCGCGTACGATCCCGCGAAGGTCGCCCTTGACCAACGTCACCCCGGCGCTTTCCATCGCGACGTCGGTGCCGGTCCCCATGGCGATGCCGACTTGAGCCTGCGCCAAGGCCGGCGCGTCGTTGATGCCGTCCCCGGCCATGGCCACCACGTGGCCGCCATCCTGCAAGCGTTTGATCGCGGCAGCCTTTTCGTCGGGCAGAACTTCGGCAATGACGTCGTCGATCGAGAGTGTCGCGGCCACCGTATCGGCCGTCTTGCGGTTGTCGCCCGTGAGCATGACGACGCGGACTCCCTCCGCGTGAAGCGCAGCGATCGCAGCCGGGGTTCCTTGCTTGATCGGATCGGCTACCCCGAGGATCCCGGCGACCTGGCCATCGATTACGACGAACATCACGGTCTGCCCGTCGGCCCGCAGCTCGTCGGCGCGATCTCTCAGCGTGCCCGCAGATGCCCCTAGCCCCTCGAGTAACCTGCGATTGCCAAGCGCCACGTCGCGGCCCTCCACGCGACCGGTCACACCTTGTCCAGTGATGGACTGGAACGACTCGGGCTGCCGTATGGAGACCCCACGTTCGACAGCGCCACCTACGATGGCTTCAGCAAGCGGATGTTCACTGCCGCGTTCCAGGCTCGCCGCAGCACTGAGCAGCCAGGCTGCATCGAAGCCGGCACTGGCCTCCACACTGACGAGCGTCGGTTTGCCGGCCGTCAGCGTTCCCGTCTTGTCGACTACGACCGTATCCACCTTTCTCATTAATTCGACCGCCTCAGCGTCTTTGAAGAGGACGCCCGCGCTGGCGCCCTTCCCCATCGCGACCATGATGGACATGGGCGTGGCGAGACCGAGCGCGCACGGGCAGGCGATGATCAGAACCGCCACAGCATTGATCAGCGCATACGCCATGCGCGGCTCGGGGCCGACCCAGCTCCAGACGGCAAACGTCACGATCGCGACCCCGATTACGGCGGGGACGAAATAGCCGGACACCACATCGGCAAGCTTTTGGATGGGCGCACGGCTGCGCTGTGCTTCGGCGACCATGGTGACGATCCGGGCAAGGAGCGTGTCGGAGCCAACCTTTTCGGCCCGCATGATCAGCATCCCAGTTCGGTTGACGGTAGCGCCGACAACCAGGTCGCCCTCGCGTTTTTCAACCGGAGTAGGCTCCCCGGTCACCATGGACTCATCGATCAGGGTCGCACCGTCGACCACCACCCCATCGACGGGGACCTTTTCTCCTGGGCGAATCCGGAGCAGGTCGCCCACCTCGACCGCCTCGAGCGGCACGTCGTGCTCGGTGCCGTCGGAATGAACTCGCCGTGCAGTCTTGGGAGACAGTCCGAGGAGCTGTTTGATCGCGCTCCCTGTTTGGCTTCTCGCTCTGAGCTCCAATACCTGCCCGAGCAGGATGAGAGTCACGATCATGGCTGCCGCCTCGAAGTAGACCGCAACCTCACCGGATTCACCGCGAAATGCCGGAGGGAAGGCGCCGGGCGCAAGAGTCGCCACGAGGCTGTACCCGTAGGCTGTACCGACACCGAGGCCGATCAACGTGAACATGTTCGGGCTTCGGTTCTTCAACGAGCTGGCGAACTTCACGAAGAAAGGCCATGCGGCCCAGGTGCACACCGGAGTCGCAAGCGCCAGCTCGGCCATCGCTCCGGCTCGAGGCGACAAGAACCTCGACAAGGGCGCACCCGGTAGCATCTCGCCCATCGAGATGATGAACAGCGGAACAGTGAAAGCCACTGCCATCCAAAACCGGCGCGACATGTCTCGGAGCTCGGCGTCGTTGGTCCCCTGCTCCGGCGAGAACGTCTTCGGTTCCAGCGCCATGCCGCAAATCGGACAGTCGCCAGGTTGGGCACGAACGATCTCGGGGTGCATGGGGCAGGTCCACTCGTTCCCGGCCATGACTGGAAAATACATGCTATGATGCATTTGGTCATGCGTAGACGCCTTCTCGCGCTACTGTTCTCACTTCCGCTCGCAGCCTTGGGTGCGTCTGGCGTGGTTCTCCATGTCTGCCACTCGATGGGAGGCGTGGTCGTCGCAGGCTGCGACTGCGAGACCCAGGGTCAGCATGGTGGACATGGCGAGCATGGCGGACATGGCGAGGCGGCCGCCCCCGAAACGACGGTCAAGCTGCAGGCGCAGCCTTGTTGCACCGTCGAGCTCTCGAGCGCGAGCCAGCTGGTGGCGACCCAAGAGGCCTCTTCGCTCCAGGTGGACGAGGCCCCGGTCGTTCTCGTCGGCCTGGCCGACAACGGCTTCCATGGGTCGAGGCACGTTTGCGACCCTGGGCTCTACCGAGAGCGGGCTCCACCCAACCTTCACGGTCCGCCGATTTTCATCCGTAACTGTTCCTTCCTGAATTGAGCTCCAGCGTAGCGTCGGCCTGAGCGCCGACTTGCGCGCGCCGATCGAGGCGCCGCATCGCCAGCATGGCCAGCATGGCCAGCATGGCCGCGTGTCCGGACCCTGCCGCGCCCTCAGCGACGGCGGACCGAACCGCGCCGCATACGCAACGCACAAGTTCAATCAGAGGAGGAATCGATGAAACGGAATATCCCACGAGGGATGAAAACAAGATCGACCCACGCTATCGCGATACTCGCGCTGACGATGGCGCTCGCGGGCTGTCGTGGCACATACGAGTCCGCGACGAGGGATCATCTAGCCACGGCTGGCTCGATCGTCGCCCAGGACGAGACTCCGGCGGAAATGGAGGCGACGCTCGATGGCAGCTTGAACGGCTACCTAGCGTTTGCGCTCGCGCGAAGCCCGGAGCTCCGCGCCTCGTTCGAAAGATGGCGGGCGGCGACCATGCGAATCTCGCAAGCGCGGCGAATTCCCGAGCCGATCGTGAAGTACAGTTACTACGTTCGCAGCATTGAAACACGGGTGGGACCGCAACAGCACAAGCTGAGCCTCATGCAGTCATTTCCCTGGCCGACCGCGCTGAGTGCAGGCGCGGACGCGGCTTCGGAGGCGGCTCGAGCGGCGGAGCGGCGCTTCGATGCCGAGGCTCTCGGGGTCAAGCAGGCGGTCGCGGATGCGTATTGGCGGCTCTGGCTGCTCCAGGAAGTGCATCACCTGAAGAATGAGCACGACATCGTGCTCGAGACGTTGGCAGGCACGGTTCGCGGGCGCGTGCGGACAGGCGCCGCCTCGCTCGCCGACCTCAATCAAGTCGAGCTGGGAATCGCCCGTCACCACGATCATCACGGAGCCCACCGGGAAGAGCGACGAGTGGCGACCGCCGACCTACTGCGCGCGATTGGCGCGACGGTTCGCGAGCAAGGGGTAGACGCGACCGACACGCCGTTTGAGGGCCTCCCCTCCGAGGGAGAAGATGCGCTACGCCAAGCGGCGAGACAGCACCCGCGCATCGAAGTCGCAGAGTTGATGGCTTTGGCCAGCGATTCACGGGTCCGGGCGGAGGCTGCGGAACGAGCCCCGAGCTTGCTCGCGGGCTTGGATTGGATTGTGGTCGGCGAGGCGCCCACCGTCGTCGGGAAGAGCGGGCAGGACGCCGTCATTGTCACGGCCGGCCTCAGCGTTCCGCTTTGGGGCCGCAACTATCGTGATGCCATGAGTGCGGCGCGCGCGGAGGGAGCGGCATACCGCGCGGATCGGGACGCAGCCGTGCAGACAGCCGACGCACAATTGGTCGCGGCGATGTCGGCCGTGCGAGACGCACAGAGGAGAACCGACCTCTATCGCCACACCCTAATTCCACAGGCGGAAACCACCTTTCAATCGGTGCTGGGCGGTTATCAAAGCGGGCGTTCGACCGTCGCATCCGCCCTGCTGGTGCAGCAAGACCTCCTCGAGCTTCAACTCGAGCTAGCCCGCAGCCGCGCGCATCACGCCCGAGCCTGGGCGGTACTCGAAGCGGTGGTCGGGCACCCGGTGGCAGCGGTAGAACAAGGAGAGCGGCGATGAAACAGACCAACAAGACGCGCTTGGCAAGAACTGCACCGTGGGTCGCACTCCCCATCGTCGCAGCCGTCGCCTTCGGCCTCGGTGGGCGGCTACTTGGGAGCTCCGAAGCCCCCGAGGCAGACCCCGCGGCACGCACCCACGTCGCGAAGGAAACGATCTGGACTTGCGCGATGCATCCGCAGATCCGACAAACGGAAGCGGGACAGTGCCCGATCTGCGGCATGGACCTGATCCCGGTCGAGCGGAGCACCGACAGCGACGAGGCGCGACGCGTCTCACTTTCGGAGCGCGCGAAGATTCTCGCACGCGTGCGAACCGCGCCCGCCGAGCGGCTAGGGTCGGGCGGAGTGGAGCGCCGGCTGCTCGGCCGCATCGACTACGATGAGCGGAGCTTGCGAACCGTCACCGCATGGATCGGTGGACGAATCGACCGCCTGCACGTGAGCACGACGGGCGAGCGCGTGAAGCGCGGCCAGGTGATCGCCACCCTCTACAGCCCTGAAGTGTATACCGCGCATCAGGACCTGATTCAGGCGAGACAGCAGTTCGAACGCTTGCAGCAGACCGCAACGCCCAGCGCAAGCAGGGCGGCGGAAGCGGCCCTCAACGCGTCGCGCGATCGGTTGCGGCTGCTGGGTGTCCCCGACGGCGAGCTGCGTGCCATGGAACGCGCCGACAAACCATCGGAGAGGGTCCGCATTCGCACCCCGTTCAGGGGCACGGTCATCGAGCGGCTCGCCACTCAGGGCAACTACGTGGAAACCGGAAGCGGGCTGTACCGCATCGCAGACCTATCGAGGCTTTGGGTACAACTAGACGCCTACGAAAGCGATCTTTCGCGGCTCAAGGTGGGCCAACAGGTCTTGATTCGAGTGGAAGCGCTGCCCGGTGAGGCGTTCAAGGGACGCGTCACGTTCGTGGATCCGGTGCTCGATCCAAACACCCGAACCGCCCGCGTACGAGTCGAAGTGAAGAACCAGGACCGGCGGCTCCGGCCCGGCATGTTCGTAGAGGCCACCGTGCAAAGCGAGGCCGCGCATGCGCCCGCCGGGGAAGCGCCGGTCGTCGTTCCGGCCACAGCCCCACTGTTCACGGGACGCAGGTCAATCGTCTACGTCGAGGTCGAAGACGCGGAGGAGCCGACTTACGAAGCCAGACTGGTAACGCTCGGACCTCGCATGGGCGACCTCTACCCCGTTCTTGCCGGGCTACGGGAGGGAGAGCGGGTCGTGGTGCACGGGGCGTTTGCGATCGACGCAGATCTGCAGATTCAAGGCGGCGACTCGATGATGACTGTTCCTGACGACAACGATGCGCCGAGCGACGAAACGCAAGCATCCAAGCCACCCGCATCCAATCGATCCGCCCCCAAGAAGCGAAAGCCTCGCGAGCCACCGGCCCCAACGGGCGGCGATGAACATCACATGCAGGGGCATCAGCATTGACTTCCAGTGAAAAACCCAACCCGAGGGAGGTCGTGTCTCCCATCTGGGAATCGTTCCTCCGCTTTTTCATCGACAACAAGCTGATCGTCTTCGTCCTCGTCGCGGGCGTAGTCGTGGGTGGAGTCTACGTGGCCCCTTTTGATTGGGATCTCGGCGGGATGGCGCGCGATCGGGTTCCGGTCGACGCGATCCCGGACATCGGAGAGAATCAACAGATCGTCTTCACCGAGTGGCAAGGTCGCTCCCCGCGCGACGTCGAAGATCAGGTCAGCTATCCGCTCACCACCGCGCTCCTCGGAATCCCCGGTGTGCGCACGGTGAGAAGCTCGTCCATGTTTGGCTTCTCGACTATCTACGTCATCTTCGATGCGGGCGTAGAGTTCTATTGGTCGCGCTCACGCGTTCTCGAGAAGCTCGCATCACTGCCTGCTGGCACGCTCCCCGATGGTGTGGCGCCCGCACTTGGGCCGGACGCCACCGCGCTCGGACAGGTGTTCTGGTACACCCTCGAAGGACGAGGCCCCGAAGGAGAGCTCGTAGGGGGATGGGACCTGCACGAGCTTCGATCGACGCAAGATTGGGTTGTGCGCTTCGCCCTCCAATCCGTGCCAGGCGTCTCCGAGGTCGCTTCCATCGGTGGCTATGTGCGCGAATACCAAGTCGACGTCGACCCCGAAGCCATGCTTGCGAGTGGAGTGACCATCGAACAGATCGCGAAGGCGGTTCGCGAATCCAATTTGGACGTTGGCGCGCGCACACTCGAGATCAATCGTACGGAATACCTCGTGCGGGGCTTGGGGTTCATTCGGACGGTGGGCGATCTGGAGCAGACCGTAATCACCACTCGCAAGCACACCCCAATCCGGATCGCGGACGTCGCGCGCGTCACACTCGGACCCGCTCAGCGCCGGGGCGCCCTGGACGATGCGGGTGCTGAGGCCGTCGGAGGCGTCGTCGTGGTTCGCTACGGCGAAAATCCGATGGAAGTCATCCAACGCGTGAAAGCCAAGATCGCCGAGATCGCGCCCGGCCTGCCCAAGCGAACCCTCGCGGACGGCACCACGAGTCAAGTGACGATCCACCCTTTCTACGACCGTACGACCCTCATTCACGAAACCCTCGACACTCTGTCGACCGCGCTGTTCCAGCAAATCCTAGTGACCGTAATCATCGTTCTGGTGATGCTACGCAACCTGAGGAGCTCGCTGCTGATTTCGGCCGTGCTACCGCTTGCAGTGCTGGCCGCGTTCGTCGCGATGAAGACGACCGGTGTCGACGCCAACATCATGGCACTGGCGGGGATCGCGATCGCGATTGGCACGATGGTGGACATGGCAATCGTGTTCACCGAGAACATCGTTGCCCACCTCGCGAGCGCGCCGGCGGACAAGAGCCGCGCGCGAATCATCGCGCACGCGACGGCGGAGGTGGCCCCGGCGGTGGTGACGTCCGCGCTGACCACCGTCGTCAGTTTCTTGCCCGTCTTCGCACTCACGGCGGCGGAAGGGAAGCTTTTCAGGCCGGTCGCATACACCAAATCGTTCGCCATCATGGCCGCACTGTTCGTGTCGATGCTTGCGCTGCCGGCGCTCGCGCATCTGATCCTTCGGCGCCCCGCGAAGCCGAGCGCAGCGGAGACATCCCCCACGGTGCCCAAGCGTTCGCGGATCGCGACCATCTCGCTCCCGGTGATCGTGCTGGCCGTGGCGCTTCTGCTCACTCGAAGCTGGCTTCCCCTCGGGCCCGGACATCATTTCATCGTCAACTTCCTCTTCGTGGCCGTCCTGATCGGCGGTCTGCTGCTGGCATTTTTTGCATTCCAAAGTGTCTATGTGCCGGTGCTCCGATGGTCGTTGAGGCACAAGGCACTAGCGTTGGCCCTTCCCATGGCCGTGCTGGTCGGGGGTGTGGCCTCCTGGTCGAGTCTAGGACGTGAATTCATGCCTCCGTTCGACGAGGGGTCGTTCCTGTACATGCCCACCACGATGCCCCATGCGTCGTTCGGTCAGGCGCTCGACATGCTGCACACGATGGACGCGGCGATTCAGGAGATCCCCGAGGTCGACCGCGCGGTCGGCAAGCTCGGACGCGCAGAGAGCCCGCTAGATCCAGCGCCGATTTCGATGTTCGAAACGGTGGTCACCTACAAGCCAGAGTACGGTGTCGACGCAGATGGGAATCGCGTTCGCAATTGGCGGGACCACATTCGCTCGCCAACGGATATCTGGGAAGAGATCGTCAAGGCGGGCCAGGCTCCGGGACTTACCAGCGCGCCCATGCTCATGCCGATCAACACCCGAATCATCATGCTTCAGAGCGGGATGCGAGCGCCGATGGGCATCAAGGTCTACGGGCCAACGCTCGAGACGATCGAGTCGTTCGGGATGAAGCTCGAGGTGCTCCTTCGCGAGGTGGATGGAATCCGTCCGGAAACCGTCTTCGCGGACCGCGTCGTTGGCAAGCCGTATATCGAGATCGACATCAATCGAGAAGCGATCGGTCGATACGGACTGACGATCGGCCGCGTGCAGAACGTCATTCAAGTCGCCCTGGGCGGCCGAACGCTCACGACGACGGTAGAAGGCCGCGAACGCTATCCGGTTCGGGTGCGCTACATGCGCGAGGAGCGAGACAGTATCGAGGCGCTCGGCCGCGTGCTCGTGTCGGCACCCGGCGGAGAGCAGATTCCCCTCGAGCAGCTCACCGAGGTTCGGTACGTGAAGGGGCCACAAGTCATCAAGTCCGAGGACACGTTTCTGACGAGCTACGTCCTGTTCGACAAGTTTCCAGAGCTGTCCGAAGTCGATGTCGTCAACGATGCGCGAGCGTTTCTGGCAGCGAAAATCGAGAGTGGTGAGCTCGATGTCCCCGGGGGAGTCAGCTACCGGTTCGCCGGCAGTTACGAGAATCAGGTGCGAAGCGAGCAGCGCTTGATCCTGCTCATTCCAGTCGCGCTCACTCTCGTATTTCTGCTCCTCTACCTTCAGTTCCGCCGAGTCGTCACGACGCTCATCATCTACTCGGGCGTCGTCCTTTGTGTGGCCGGAGGCTTCATTCTCATATGGCTCTACGGACGCCCGTGGTTCCTGAACTTCGAGATCTTCGGCACCGACATCCAGCACCTACTCCACATCGGCACCGTCAACCTCTCGGTTGCCGTTTGGGTTGGCGTGATCGCGCTGCTCGGGATCGCAACGGATACGGGCGTCGTCATGGCGACGTACCTCGCACAACGGTTCAGGGCCGCCCCTGCACACACGGTCGAGGAAGTTCGCGAGCGGGCGGTCGAGGCAGGACAGCGGCGGGTACGCCCGTGCTTGATGACGACGGCTACGACAGCGTTGGCCCTACTCCCAGTCATCACATCTCAAGGCAGGGGCGCCGATGTAATGGTCCCGATGGCCCTTCCCTCGATAGGCGGAATGGGAGCGATACTGCTGACGCTGTTTGTGGTGCCGGTGTTGTACGCGTGGGTGGAGGAGCGCCGGATTGGACAGGGGCAAGGGCGGCGACAGGCCGGGTAGGCCCGAAAGGCGGTCGATCTGGGCCTGGACAGGCCTGGCGTTGAGTAAAATCCGGGCTCGGCTCGTCGTAGGGTTCGAGGATAGAAGTGCCCCGAATGCTCAGAAAGCGCGCAGTTCGTATTGACGAGGGAGGCGTTCCTTGTGAGTCTCGGCGGGCTCTCCCGCGAGAGGAAAGGTTTTTGAAGATGAATCGCCGTCTTGTGCCAGTTTTGCTACTCGTGGCTGCCGCTATTGCGCTGCCAGGGACCACCACGACCACGAAGGCTGAAGAAGGCTACACCCTTCGGATCGCCTCGCTGGCTCCTGCGGGCTCGTCGTGGATGAAGGTCCTCAACGCGTGGAACAAGACGCTCAAAGAAAAGACCGACGGGAAGCTTCAGTTGCGCTTCTACCCGGGCGGTTCGCAGGGCGACGAGCGCGACTTCGTTCGCAAGATGCGCGTAGGTCAGTTGGACGGCGGCGTCGTCACCATGACGGGCATGAGCTTGTTGATCCCGGCGATGAACGTCTTGGTGCTGCCCGGCATCCTCGAAACCTACGAGAAGCTCGATCGGGTGCGTGAGAAGATGGCCCCGGACTTCGAGGGCATGTTCGACAAGGAAGGCTTCAAGTTGGTCGGTTGGGGCGATGCCGGAAAGACGCGGTTGTTCTCGATGCAAGAGATCAAGAGCCCGAGCGACATCAAGGCCATGCGCCCGTGGGCGTGGAAAGATGACCCCATCTTCCTCGAGTTCTACAAGGTCATTGGCGCAAGTGCCGTCAAGCTCGGCGTCCCCGAGGTCTACCCCGCGCTTCAGACCCGCATGGTGGACGTCATCTCGTCCTCTGCACTCACTGCCGTTGCACTCCAGTGGTACACGCGGGTGAAGTACATGACTGCGCACAACTCGGCGATCATCGTCGGAGGCACCATGATGCGCAAAGACAAGTACGACGAGCTCCCCGACGACATCAAGGCGGTTTTCGATAGCACGGCCACCCGCGCGCACGAGCTACTCAACAGGGTCGTTCGCAGAGACGATCAGAAGGCGTACGACGTCGTCCTGAAAAAGGGCATCATTGCCGTCGAAGCCGGTGATACCAAAGCCGAGTGGGATGCGGCGGACAAGGCGGTGCGCGACAAGCTGACCGGGCGGTCGTTCTCCAAGAGCCTGGTCGCAGCGGTCATCGAGGCGTCGAAGCCGTAGCGAACGGGCACTTGCAGTGAGCGAGGCGGAGCATCTGCAGCTCGAATCCAATGGGATTCGAATGCACGCGGTCACCCAGGGCACGGGGCCGGCTGTGCTGTTCTGTCATGGTTTTCCGGGGCTCTGGTACTCGTGGCGCCATCAGTTACACGTCATCGCGAAAGCCGGCTTCCGAGCGATCGCAGTCGACATGCGCGGCTACGGACGAACCGACCGTCCCACGGACGCAGGCGAGTATGGAAATCAGACGATCGTCGCGGACCTGACCGGTGTCCTCGATGCGCTTGGCGAGGAACAGGCGGTGTTCGTTGGGCATGACTTTGGCGCGCAGGCTGCGTGGGCGGCGGCTCTCCACGCACCGGAGCGCGTCCGCGGGGTCGTGTCGATCGCGGTACCGTACGGGGTGGGCTTCGCGCGGTCCGGGAAGAAGAGCGCCAGCATCGGGACAAAACCGAAGGAAGCGCCGACGAAGGGCCGGAGGCCCAGCGACACATACGCGGCGATCGCGAAGAACCACTTTGTGCACCTGCACTACTTCCAAAGAATCGGACCTGCCGAAACCGAGCTTGGCAACAATCCGCGACTGTTTCTGAAACGGATCTACTGGGCGTTGAGCGCGCGAGGGAGCTTGCTCGACTTCAAGAATTTCCCTGCGGAAGGCACCGGCTATTTGGACGTCCTAGCCGATCCGAAAGAGCCGATGCCTTGGCCCTGGCTAAGCGAAGAAGACCTCGACTACTTGGTGGAGCAGTACATGCAGACCGGTGCCGGCACCGCCTTCATCGGCGGCCTCAACTCGTACCGCGCCATGGACGTCAACTGGGAGCACGACCCCGACTACGGCCGAAGGAGAATCGATCACCCCGCCCTCTTCCTCTGCGGTGAAGAAGACCCAGTCCTCCAACTCATCACGCCCAACACCTTGGAAACGATGCCCACGCGAGTGCCCAACCTCCAAGGCACTCACCTCATCCCCGACGCCGGCCACTTCGCCCAACAAGAACAACCCGAAGCAGTCAACGAGGCACTCCTAAACTTCCTGACGGTGCTCCACCGGTAAGCGGGGTCTCGCACCCCTGCTTCATGCGTGGAACTGGCGGAGGAGGGTCGAGGAGAGTTTGTACACTAAGCCGTAGATCGAGAGTTGGGGGTTGGCGCCGATGCTCGTGGGAAAGAGCGAGCCATCCATGATGTAGAGATTGTCGAGATGGTGGAATTTGCCGTCGCAGTCGGCGACGCTTTGATCGGGGTCGTCGCCCATGGGGCAGCCTCCCATGACGTGTGCGCTGCCGATCGTTGATTTGTGCGCGGCCACGTCCAGATCGGCGACTGCCGCTTTGGCTTCCTTCCACGACATGTAGTGCTTGGCCTGCTTGTGCGCAGGGCGTGCAGACTTGGCGCCGGTCGCAAACTGCATCTCGAGCATGATGTTGAACGCGCGGCGCACGCCTTCCAATAGGTAGTCGTTGATCGGGTAGTCGAGAACGGGCTGCCCCTTGTCGCCAAGCTCGATCGCGCCACCCTGGCTATCTTCGTGGAAACCGTCACGCATGAGCGCAATCATGCATTGGGTGTGATCGAGCTTGTCCATACTCTGCGTGAGCAGTTCGCCCGCCGCGGCGTAGAACCCAGCGGCAAAGGCAGGCTGTAACGGCGGCACCTCCAATTTGAATCCGATGGGGCCCGTATGGACGTCCTGCCATTGGAAGTGGTCCGAGTAGATCGACTGGGGCGCGCCGTAGAACGGATCGATCGATTCATCGTAGATCCCCATCGTTAGGGTCGTGGGGTGCAAGAAAGTGCGCTTGCCGATACGACCGTCCGGATCGGGGACATCTGACCGCAACAGGATTGCCGGCGTGTTGATCGAACCGCCCGCCAAAATCGTCTGGGTTGCACGGACCGTGATCTTCTGCCCGGTCGTTCCCCTGACATCGGGGGTGAGCGCCTCAGCTTCGACGCCTCTCACGACATCACCTTCACGCAACACGCGAACGACTCGCGCGCGGTGAACCAGCTTGGCTTTGTTGTCCAGCGCACTCGGAATCGTCGTGACGAGCATCGATTGCTTCGCGTCGACCGGGCAACCGAGCCCACAGTACCCCAAGTTCAGACAGCCGCGGACGTTTCGGTGAATCGTGGCCCACGAATAGCCGAGTTTCTCGGAGGCTCGCTGCAGCATGGCGTTGTTGTTATTCGGCGCCTGGGGCCACTTGTGAATGCTGAGCCGCTTCTCCATGTGCGCGAAGTACGGCGCCAACTCTTCGACCGAGCAACCGCTGACTCCCATGTGGTCCGCCCAAAACTTCAGCGTTTCGGGTGGCGTGCGAAAGCTCGTCGTCCAGTTGACCGTTGTAGAGCCGCCGACCGAACGGCCCTGCAAGATCACCATGCCGCCGTCCTTGGTTCCGCGCCCCGTGCCCTCTTGGTAGAGGTCGCGATAGGCGGCGCGCTCGTCCATGTCGAACTGGCTCGACGTCTTGAGCGGCCCCGCTTCCAAGAGAACGACACTCAAACCCGCCTTGCTCAGCGTCTCCGCCGCCGTGCCTCCGCCTGCACCGGTGCCGACGATGACGACATCGGCCTCGAGATCGAGCGAGGACGTCAGCTGGCTTGCATCGGTGATGTCCCAGCCACGTTCGGCGGCGCGGTTGTACGGGTCGGTCGTATTGCCGAGGGTGAGAGTCGATAGGTCGGTCACGGCGCCGCCTCCTTGGCCGGAGCCGCGGCGGGCACGACACTGGCCACTTTCTTGGGCGGGCCGGGGTACCCTGTCGTCAGTGCGTTCTCGGGAATGAGGTACCAGGAGCTGGCGATGAGCCTGATCACCGCCGCGTAGATCGCGTTCAGCAAACCAATGCCGCTGTCACGCAAGCGAGCAAGCGCGCTCTCCGCGTCCCCGAGCGAAGCCTTCGACCAAGCGGACCACTGTCCGGTCGTCAAACCGCGTGTGAGACCCATGTTCAAGACGTCGAACGCTTGGAGCACACCGACAACCACCGGCTCCGACAGATCGGCCATCAGCGTGTCAAACGATTGCAACGTCTGGTCGATCTGTGCGGTATCCCCCGGCGCGATCTTCCCTTTCATGACCGCAGGAGTGAGCGCGCGCAGGAGCTCTACGTCCTCCGGGCGAAGGATCTTCATGCCGGACGCAGGCACGCTGGAGGTGCAGCCCGACAAGGTCGCGCCGGCACTCATCGTCGACAGCGCAGCGGCGCCGGCCACGGACAGTTTGAGGAACTCACGTCGATCGGTTTGCATGGGAGCGCCCAGTGTACCCACAGACCGGCTTCCGCCGTCCAGCACAAAACGCCGTTTCAGGCGCGCGGCGTTCGGACGAAGTACTCGCTCATCGTGACACTGGTGAGCTTCCAAATCGGCAAAAACGCGGCGACGCTTTGGAGCATGATCGCCATGTTTTTGAGGACCTCGAAGCGATTGCGGGCGCCATAAAAGAGAAACGGGTTCGTCATGTGCCTTGCGGACGGCCAGGATTCCTCGACAATCCCTTCATAAGGGACCGCTCCTGGGGTCAGTACCTCGTCGACCACGTTCCGCACGTAGCGGGCCCGCGGCTGCATCTTCTCCGACATCGGTCCCTGGCGATTGAACCAGTGCCGCATCCAGCGATCCTTGGGGATGCGTTTCGGGCGCTCCAAGGGCGTCACCGAGATGACGTAGGGCGAACGCTCTCCGTCGGGCCAATCGCGCCGGGGGCCATGCCGGTTGCCACCGTAGTCGGTGTAGACGTGCTCGCGGACGCGGTACCCGGCAACGTCGAACCCGGCCTCGACGAGAATCGCTTCGAGGGCGCGGCGCACATTCAGATCTTCCACCCAGAGGCTGACTTCGGCCGCAAAGGGATTCGTAAACCTCGTGGTGGGCGTCGGCGACGGCACGGTGACGAGGTCATCGTCGATGTTGATCAATAAACCGCGCGCGCCGGACTTCAGCAGCTGCGGCGCACAGCGATCGAGCAGCGCGACGCGACGCTCGGCGGGGCCCATCGGCTGGTGCGGCCAGAGCAAGTAGATGAGCTTGATCATTGCGCGGCCTTGAAGCGATCATGGGTCGCTCGGAAGTCGTCCATCAGTTTGGGAATGCCCTCGGCCGCGCTCGTCCGTGGCTCGTAACCGAGGTGAGCGCGCGCCTTGTCGACGCCAAAGGATGCATCGCGGCAGATCGACAGCACCCCACGCCGGGTGACGGTTGGAAACGGCCCCCCGAAGTAGTGCACGACCTCCCCGAGATAGGCAAAGGCGTACGCCACCGGACGCGGGATGTGCATCTTGGGCCAGGAGTACCCGAGCCCCTCGACGATCGGGCGATACCAAACGACCGGATTGGTGGGCTCGTCGTCGCTCACGAAGTACGCCTCGCCGGCCACGAGATCGGGGTCGTCCGTCAGCTTCTGCGCTACCAGGAAGTGAACATCGACAACCGAATCGACGTGGACGTTGTCCGTCACGGACGTGCCGTCGCCGATTGTGACCTTGAACTGGCCCGCGGCAAGATGCTCGAGGAAATCACGCACCATGATCGCGCCCTCCCCCGGACCCCAGACGCCGCCAGGACGAACCGCCGCGGTGCGCAGGCCGCCTGGATCGTCCGCCTCGAGCACGAGCTTCTCGGCTTTGCTCTTGGTCTGCGAGTACAAGTCGGGAAGGCCATCGGTTCCAACGTAGGGGGCGGTCTCATCCCCTTCACGAATCGGGCGGTCGACGGCCACGGTGATCGAGCTCGTGAAGATGAGCTTCTTGACGCTGGCTGCCTTGCAGGCCCGAATGACACACTCGGTCCCCGCGACGTTGACGCCGTACACCTGCTCGCGAACGCTCGGACGGGCGAGCGTCAATGTGTTGATGATCGCTGCCACGTGGAAAACGGTGTCGACCCCCTCGCAGGCCGGTCCCATGTCGCTCATGCGGCGGATGTCGCCGACGATGCTCGTGACGCGGGGGTCGCCCTCAAACGCTGCGAGATCGAGCGCGCGAACGTCGCAGCCGAGCTCCAACAAACGGCGGACCAAGTGCTTGCCCACGTAACCGTTGGCGCCGGTCACCAGACAGACGGGACCAACTTGGTTTGGATTGTTGGGAAGCTCCATGAGTCGCTGCGTACCTCGAGGCGGCGTGCTAGCTTCCGGCGTCCAAATGAGCAACCTGACGCCACTCGTAGTCGAAGATGCCGAGCGCGCGGAGTGGGACGACGTAGCAGATCTGCTCGTCGTAGGATTGGGCGCCGCGGGCATCACCACCGCCCTCGAAGCCCGAGAGCGCGGGGCCGACGTCCTCGTATTGGATCGCTTCGAAGGAGGCGGTGCGACCGCGATCAGCGGAGGCGTGTTCTATGCCGGCGGCGGCACACACATCCAAAAAGAAGCGGGCGTCGAGGACACGGTCGAGAACATGTACCGCTACCTCTCGATGGAGGTGCAAGACGCGGTGTCTGAGGAGACGCTTCGGGATTTCTGCGAGACTAGCGCGGCAAACGTGAAGTGGTTGACCGACCGTGGCGTTCCCTTTTTACCCAACCTGTGTCCGGTCAAGACGTCCTACCCAACAAACGAATATCACCTCTACTACTCGGGGAACGAGACCTTCCTTCCTTATAGTAAACACGCGAAGCCGGCGGAGAGGGGACACCGGGCCGATGGCGGAGCGTTCCCCGGCTTCAACATCATCGAGCCGCTACGGCGGGTCGCGATCCGAGAGGGAGTGCGCATCGAACTTCAGGCGCGGGCCACTCGACTAATCGTCGACGGCACCGGTCGCGTCGTCGGGCTCGAGTATCAGCATCTTCCGTCGCGCTTTTGGCGCATGGTTCATCGGCGCCTGCACCGCCTCGAAGTCATGGTCGGCAAGTTCGTGACAGGAGTCGCACGCTGGATACGCAAGCAATGCGACAAGGTCGAGAACCAGCACTCGGCCCCACGACGCATTCGATGCAATCAAGGCGTGGTCTTGTGTGCGGGCGGGTTCATCTACAACCGCGAGATGGTTGCCGAGCACGTGCCCGACTTCGTTCCTGGCTTGGCGCTCGGAACGGCGGGCGACGACGGCGCGGGGATTCGACTCGGCCAAAGCGCCGGCGGCACGGTCAACCACATGAACCGCGCGTCCGCATGGCGTTTCCTCTACCCGCCCAATGCGTTTGCCGAGGGCGTGTTGATCAACGACAAAGGCGAGCGGTTCGCAAACGAATTCTGGTACGGCGCGAAGATCGGCGAGGCGATGGTCGAAGAGAACCACGGCGTCGCGACCTTGATCATCGACGAACACCTCAAAAAGCTTGCTCATGAGCAGGCCAAGCCGGGCAAGCTGCAATGGTTCCAGCGCGGCGTTGCCCTGATGAACCTCTACTTCAACTGCAAGAAAGCCAAGGACGTCGATGCGCTCGCCAAGATGCTAGATGTTCCGCGCGATGCGCTTCAAGAAACGCTGGACGAGTACAACGCAGCGGCGAAGGGCAAGCGTTCGGACCGTTTCGACAAAGACGGCGACAGCATGCGCCCGCTGCCCGAGGGTCCCTACTACGCGATCGATTGCTCGCTCGGCTCGAAGCGCCACCTCTGTGCCGTCATGACGCTGGGCGGCCTCGCGGTAAACGAAAAAACGGGTCAGGTCCTAAACGAAAGCGGAGACAGTATCCGCGGTCTCTACGCGGCAGGCCGAACCGCCGTCGGAATCTGCTCCCGCCAGTACGTAAGTGGCCTATCGCTGGCCGACTGCGTCTATGCGGGATTGCGTGCCGCAAAGCACGCAGTGCCGTAACCCCGCTAGCAGCCGGTTACTGTGAGGGTGCCGGTGGCTGTGGTGTAGGTTGCGTCTAGGACGCCCGTGGCTTCGTCGTAGGACCAGTCATCCTCGGCCAGCGGAGTCCCATCCAGGGTGACCCCGCAGACATCGAAGGGTTGAGCGAACGTGCTGGTGGTTGCTTCTAGGTGCATGGTTCGTTCGACGTCGTTGTCGAGCGTCAGGGTCCAGGAGCCGTCGGCTTCTACGCTGGTCCACGTGCCGTCGTCGTAGAACGTGCCCGTAGTTTCGCCGCGCGGAAACGCGAGGACGTGGAGCAGGTGGTCGCGGTCCGAGGCATGGATGATTTCGGGGTCGTCGCCATACTCAGCGAGCGTGAAGACATCGGGCGACAGCATCGGAATGATTGCGCCAGCCTCGACGAACATCGGAATTTCCGTGATGGGCGCTCCAACGCCGACTTCTTGGATGCCCTCGTGCAGGACGACCGCGCCGAGGGGGTAGGTTCCGCCCTCCTCACCGTAGGCGACGGTGCGCCACCACTCGACCCAGGTGCCTTCGGGCAGGTAGAGCGTGCGGCCGGTTGCGCCCAAGATGTACACCGGAGCCACCAAAATACTGGGCCCGAACATGTACTGGTCGTCACGACCCGTGGCTTGCGCGTCGGCCGGATGCGTCAGCACATGGTGCTGCATGATGGGCCGCCCGGTCGCGTAGTAATCCTCTGCCGCGGCCTGTAGATACGGATAGAGCTGCGTATGGAGCTTCGAGTAGAGGCGCCAAACCGGTTGATGATCCTCGTCCCACGGCTGCGGCCTGTCGTATGTCGGAAACTGCACGCCGTTCTTCTGGCTTCGCATGACGACGGACAAGCCGCCGTACGCGATCCAACGGTCGAACATGTCGTCATCGAGGAAACGCCCGAACATCGCGAAGAAGCCGCCAATGTCGGAGCCCCAAATGCCGACCCCCGAAGTCCCCATGGAAAGAGCTCGAT
>CBDURI010000012.1:0-20917 GCA_965369435.1 uncultured bacterium | reverse complement strand
GGATCGCCGCTGCCGAGCCGGAAGCATTGGATCGCGTACACGCTCAAGCCGCAGGGGCGCATCGTCGTGGACGCGGGGGCGTGCCGCGCGCTGGAGCAACGCCACGCGAGCCTACTTCCGGCGGGCGTCGTTTCGACGACGGGTTCGTACAAGGCCGGCGATGCTGTACTGATCGTGAGCGAGTCCGGCAAGGAGGTCGCCCGCGGTCTCGCGCGTTACGGCGCAGACGCAGTGAACCGTCTTGCGGGAGGGCAGAGCCGGCAGATTGCCGAACGGATAGGCACCCATGCCGGCGATGAAATCGTGCACCGGGACGACATCGTTCTCGCCCATAACGGCGGCTGACCGGGGCGGATCCCGCTTGTCGCAAAAGGTGCTACCGTCACCGGCTATGAGTGATGACTTGACGGCCCTCGTCACGGATCTGGCCCAGGGGGCCAAGGCGGCTTCCCGTGTTCTCGCGACGGCGAGCACCGAGCGGAAGAACGCCGTGCTGCGCCGTGCCGCGGAAGCGTTGCGCGGCGCCGCCGGGGATCAGGTGCTGGAGGCAAACGCCAAGGACATGACGGCCGCAAAGGAGATGGGGATCTCCAACGCGATGCTCGATCGCCTGCAACTCGATCGGACACGTCTGAACGGGGTGGCTGACGGCCTCGACCAGGTGGCCGCCCTTCCGGACCCGGTGGGCAGTGTCGTCGAGGAGCGCGTGCTTTCGAACGGCCTCCGCGTGGGAAGGATGCGCGCGCCATTGGGGCTCATTGGCATCATCTATGAGTCAAGGCCGAATGTGACGGCCGACGCCGCATCGCTTTGCTTGAAGAGCGGCAACGCTGTCCTTCTTCGGGGAGGGAAGGAAGCGTTCAATAGCAACACCGCGATCGCCGAGATCTTTACGCAGGCGCTCGCGGACGAAGGCCTGCCCCCCGAGGCGGTCACGCTTCTGCCCACCACGGATCGACAAGCGACTTTGGTGATGATCGGTCTTGATGGTATTGTGGACATGGTCATACCGAGAGGCGGAGAAGGATTGATTCGGTTCGTAGCCGAGCATGCGAGAGTTCCTGTCATCCAGCACTACAAAGGTGTTTGTCACGTCTTTGTCGACCGTACCGCCGACTCGGAAATGGCCCTTCAGATCGCGCTGAACGCCAAGGTGCAGCGCCCGGGCGTATGCAACTCCATGGAGACGCTTCTGGTCGACGCCGATGTCGCGCCGACGTTCCTGCCGAAGCTGGGCGCCAAGATGAAAGAGGAGGGCGTCGAGATCCACGCCGACGATCGCGCCGCGGCGTACCTCAATGGGGTCAAGCGCGCGACCGACGAGGACTGGGACACCGAGTATCTCGATTTGATCCTGAACGTGGGCATCGTCGACGGCCTCGACGCTGCGCTCGAACACGTGTCCAAACACGGCTCGAATCACACCGAGGCGATCGTCACCGAGGACGCCGCGCACGCCGATCGCTGGCTGCGCGAGGTCGACGCGAGCTTGGTGCTCGTGAACGCTTCGACTCGTTTCAACGACGGGTTTGCCCTCGGCCTCGGCGCCGAGATCGGAATTTCCACGACAAAGCTCCACGCCTACGGTCCTATGGGGCTGGCGGAGCTGTGTACTCTCAAATGGGTTGGCCAGGGCGAGGGCCAAGTCCGGCAGTAAAGGAGGAAGCTAGTTGGCTAAACAAGCAGACGGCGCACAACTGAAAACGAATCCGAGTCCCCCTTCGAACAGCGACCAGATAGCCGGCCGTGAGCTGGCTTTGAAGGTTGCCGAGGCAGCGCTCGACAAGAAGGCAGCAAGAATCGAAATCATCGATGTACGCGGCAAGGTGGACTACACCGACTACGTCATCGTGATGAGCGGGCGAAGCGATCGCCAAGTGGCGGCCATCGCGCGCGGAATCGAACAGGACCTCAAGCACAAGTATGGAGCGCGGTGCTCGGGGGTTGAAGGGCTGCCGCAGGGCAACTGGGTGCTTCTCGATTTCAGCGATGTGGTCGTGCACATCTTTCATCAGGACACGCGAGGTTACTACGATCTCGAGGCGCTTTGGCTCGATGCGGATCGGGTAGAATTCGAAGGCCAAACCGCCGACGAAGGTTTCGTCTTTCCGTAGACCTTCGCGCCGTGCACGTACGAATCATCGCCGTTGGCAAAGCGAAGGACCGCGACTTGCGGTCACTGCTGGGCGACTACTACGCGCGCATCGGACGATACGCCAAGCTCGAGGAGATCGAGCTAAAAGACGGGAAAGCGGAAGAAGTCGCCGAACGCCTGGGCCGCAGCATCCCCGATCGTTCCCGCGTCGTCGCTCTCGAAGTCGAGGGCCGCGCGTTCGGCAGCCGAGATTTCGCAAAGTGGTTGGGCCGTGCCGAAAACGAGTCGGTTCAAACCGTGGTGTTCCTGATCGGCGGCGCGTACGGCCTTCCCGAGGAGCTGTCGAAAAAGGCAGACCTGCGCCTCTCGCTCTCCTCCATGACACTGCCCCACCGTCTAGCCCGCCTATTCCTAGCCGAACAGATCTACCGCGCATTCTCAATCCTACGCGGTGAACCCTACGACCACTAGACCCCGTGCCAGTGTCAGTGCCGGTGTCCGCGCAACTCGTCCCGGCGGCGACCGATACATTGGCGTGCGAGATCTCCTTGGCGGCTTCCTCGGCTTGGTTGCACCCCGCCGGTGCCCTGGCTGCGACGAGCGGTCGGAGTGCGGCGCAGTCTTCTGCCCTTCCTGCACGGCGCTCATCGAACCAGCCTCCGAATCGGGCGCCGTCTTCGAATACGGCGGCCCCATCGCCGACGCGATTCAACGCTTCAAGTACGACGCCCGCAGCGAGCTCGGCGCCTTGCTGGGCTCGGCGATGGCAGAGGAAGCAGGCCGCTGGGCTGGCAGAGTCGATGCCGTAGTCCCGGTCCCGCTCCATTGGAGACGGCGTCGCGCGCGCGGGTATGACCAGGCCGCTCTGCTTGCGAAGCCCATCGCGCGCTCGCTTGGGGTGCCTGCGCTGCTTCGAGGCCTTCGTCGGGTGCGCAACACGCCGAGCCAAGTGGACCTGCCGCACGCCGAGCGGCAGCGGAACATCGCAGGGGCGTTTGCCCCCTCGGGGCTGCATGCGCTGGGGCGGGTCCTGCTCGTGGATGACGTTCGAACGACGGGCGCGACGCTCGGGGCAGCCTCGGAGGCTCTGAAGGCGGGCGGAGCATCCGAGGTGCATACCTTCGTGCTTGCGGCTCGCGTTCTTGTTCAAGCCACGTAGAGTAGCCGAGTGCGGTGCCTCATCCTCTGTTGCGCGTGTTTGGTGGCGTGTGCGCAGCCAGCGCCGGTTCAAGACCCCCTCGATTACCTGAGACTGGGCGTCGATCCCGGTGCCGAGGCGGACGCTGTCATCGAGGACCTCCGTAAGCACGGCTTTGACATCGGCCGTCGCATCGACGAGCGCGACTTCGTAGCCTTTGACGCTGCCCGGGGCACTGAGTCGACCGTCCGTGTGGTGACCTCGCGTGGCCCCTCCTTGTCGATCCTAGTGCCGGACGCGCGGTGGCCCGAGCGACTATGGGTCGAGCTCGGCCCGGACCCCAGGCCGGACTTCGACCGTGACGGGCAGCAAGATGTCGTGGTGACGATCCGCGAGCGGGGAAGAACCTGCCTGGCCTGGGCCCAGGTCGACGCCGATGGCTACGCCTCCGAGGTTTTTCGACCGCGCATCGAGTGGGGAGAGTTACCGTGTGTCATCGAGATCGACGTATCCTGGCCGCGGCTTCTTCTAGAGGTTTCAGTCCCCAACGCGCCAATGCCCGATGCGCGCGTTCGGATCCCCATCAAAGCGAGCGCGCGGCGCTGGGTGCTCGATCACTCCCCATCGGCCACAGCACGTTGGGATCAAGAAGTGCAACGCCGTAGGCAGGCCCTCGAAGAGGCTGAAACGCGCGGCGACCTTCCCGCGGCACGTCGGTTGGAGACCGAGCTCGGGTGGCTCGACCGACTTCGCAAAGCCGAACAGCCCGTGCTAGAGCCGACAGGGGATGGCGAAGAAGCGCGTTGATAAAGGCGTTCCAGGAATGGAGTTTCTGGTGTGCCGTAACCCGAAGGCCGCCAAACGCTACGACATCGATGAGCGGATCGAGGCCGGCATGGTGCTTTACGGCACCGAGGTGAAAAGCCTCCGCGCGCGTCGCGGCAACCTCGAAGCCGCGTACTGCCGAGTCGACGCCGACGAGCTCTTTCTCTACGGCATGCATATCGCTCCCTATGAGCAGGGAGGCCATGCAGGGCATGAGACCCAGCGACGCCGTAAGCTTCTCGTACACAAGCGCGAAATCGAAAATCTGCGCGGGCGGCTCACGATGCGTGGCTATGCGCTGGTGCCGCTTCAGGTCTACTTCAAGAACGGCGTGGCCAAAGTTCAGCTAGGGCTCGGTCGCGGAAAGAAGAAGGGCGACGAGCGAGATGCGATTCGCAAGCAGGAAGACCTCAAAGAGGCCCGCGCCGCAATGCGGCGTCAGAAGGGGTGACATGGTGAAGCTTCGCTTGGACAGCGGTGAAGAGGCCGAGGCTCGCAACTTCGACGGAGTCGTTCTCACGGTGTCGAGTCCCCGGGCGTTCGCACCGGGCGCGCCGATTCGTTTCAGTACGAGCGCCGGCGGGGACACGCGGAGCTTCGAGGGCAGAACGATTGGCTCAAAGCGCGTCGACGCCGCGCACTTCGAGGTGCGCCTGCGATTGGTTAATTTACGCCGCGCCGACCGCGAGCTTCTCGTCGGCCGCCTCGGGAACTGACTGCTCCAACAAGGCGACCGTCCCCTCTATGTGGCACGAGCGTCGAGTTCCTTGAAGACGGCTGCCTTCACGGCTTCGAACTCGCTCGGCAGGCTGATCGGCTTGTTGGGGTGCTTGCTCTGCACGCCGGGTATCTCGTTTTCGTGGTACCTGATCTTGAATTGCGTGAACTTCAGGCCGTTGGCCGTGGCGATTACCACTGCGCGTTGGCCGGGTTCGACGAGGCCTTTGGCTCGAATCTTCTCGAGGGCCGCGAGGGCGACGCCGGTGTGCGGGCAGGTGTAGCTGCCTGCTCGGTCCGCTGCGGCGGACGCTTCGGCGAGCTCGGATTCGCTCGCCTGCTCGACGACCCCGTCGAATGCCTTCAGCGCGCGAATCGCACGGCGGACGCTCACGGGGTTCCCGATTCGAATGGCGCTCGCCTCGGTGTCCTGTGCGGTTATCGCCTCGAAGCTATCCCAACCTTGCTTGTAGGCCCTGTAGAGTGGGTTGGCTTTCTCGGCCTGCGCCAAGCACAGCCGGGGGCGCTTGGAGGTGAGCCCCAGCTCGAACATCATATCGAAGCCGGCCGCTAGGGCGGCCACGTTGCCGAGGTTGCCTCCAGGAATGATGACCCAGTCCGGCACCTGCCAGTCGAACTGCTGGACGATCTCGATCGCGACCGTCTTCTGCCCCTCGAGCCGAAGTGAGTTCATCGAGTTGGCGAGATAGATGCCCTCTTCGTTGGTGAGCTTTTGCACGATGGCCATGCACCCGTCGAAGTCCGTGTCGAGCGCGCAAACGAGCGCACCGTTGGCGAGTGGCTGGACCAGTTGCGCCGTCGTGACTTTGCCCTTGGGCAGCAACACGACGGACGGAATCCCCGCCGATGCGCAATACGCGGCCAGCGCCGCCGAGGTGTCGCCCGTCGATGCGCACGCGATGGCGCGGATCGGTTTGCCGTCCTCGATCATTTGTTTGACGGTGCTCACCAAGACCGTCATGCCGAGATCCTTGAACGACCCGGTGTGGCTGTTGCCGCAGTTCTTGATCCAAACGTCTTTGAGCCCGAGGGTCTTGCCGTAACGCTCCGCCCAGAACAGGTTGGTGCCGCCTTCAGCCGTCGAGACAACGTTCTCTTCCCGAAGGTTCGGCTGCACCCACTCCTTCTTGCCCCAGACGCCACTTCCGTACGGCCAGTCGCGGGTCATCCATCGTTGGTCGAACAACTTGATCCACGCTGAGCCGCTTCGGTTCTTCAACGCGTCCATGTCGTGATGGACTTCGAGTAGCTCCCCGCACTCCGGGCAGTTGTAGATTACCTGGTCGAGAGGGTACGTTCCGTGACAACCCGCGACGCAGCGAAATGAGGCGCTGTAACTCATGAGGGCGTCAGTATAGAGCGTTCGTCAGGGGGTGCACATCGCCTACCGCAGGCATCAGGCCCCGCTCTTCCGCCGCGGCTCCGGCAGAAGCGAGAACGCGGGCGCGCTAGGCCGCCTCGCGAGCTCTTCGAGGTGGGCGACCATCTTTGGATACTTGGAGACCAGCTCGTGAAAACGCCGTGCGGACAAGCGCAGCACCAGGACATCGGACGAAGCCTCGACCGTCATCGGCGACGCGCTGCGTGTCAGCATGGAATGCTGGCCGAGCGCGCGCCCAAGCTTGAGGCTTCCAATTCTCTCGCCATTTGCGTGACTGGCGGTCAGGTGGCCGATCATCGGGATGTAGAGGCCGTCGGCCCGCTTTCCGGCCTCCAGGATCGCAGTTCCCTGGTTGGCGCGGCGGACCTCGAACATCCCCGCGACCGTCGCCCGGGCGTGGTTGTCGAAACTCGAGAACATGGGCGAGGTTCGCACCAGGGTTCCGACCAGCCGGCGCCCGAGCACTTCGAGCAAGACGTCACCGAGCGCAGGGTGTTCAACAACGAGCCGGTCCAACAGCAACTTGCTGATGCGCAGCGCGCGGACCTTCGTTCGCGCCGTCACGTCTCCTTCGTAGCTCACGTTCTCGAGCAGACAGGAGATACCGACCACGTCGCCCTCGGACAACACGACCGAGCCCTCGTCGGGCGAACGAATGAGCTGAACGCTCCCCTCGACCAGCGCGAACAGAGCGTCGGCCGTCGTGCCCTTCTCGATGAGGGTTTCGCCTGGGTCGAGGTCGATCAGCCGCGATTCCTGGACCATCCTTGCCAGCACCGAGTTGGGAACCTCGGCAAACAGCGGCATCGACGGGAGCTGAGCGAGGTGCTCCGCCGTCGGCCGCTCGCTGAGACCGTCGATGGGGATCGGGCGGTCTTGCACCTCGGCATCGGAGATGTCGAGATCGAGCGTCATGTGTCGAGCTGCCGGCGGCGTCGTGAACCTCAACACGTCGTCGCCAGCAGTTTTGTCGGCCACCAATGGTATGGCGTCGAGGGAGAAGCTCTTCGTTTGAGTAGTCGGCTCATCGCCATCCCCCCCAGCGCCCGCATCCGCGGTGATGGCCCCTGAGCGCGCGGAGCGGTGCAGTTTCCGCGCGGTGTCCATGCTGACCCGCGCGAGCACGTCCACACGCTCCGGGGCAATGCTGAGAACGACTTTCGCCATTGCCGCCGCCCGTGCCACAAAGCCCTGCTGCGCATAGAGGTCCACCGCTAGCTCGTACGCGCCAATCGCCTCCTCCGTGCGTCCTAGCCGTTTCAACAGGTCGCCTTTGCGGTGGGGCCAGCGCGGCTCGCTCCGCTCCAGCATCTGAAGGGCTTCGTAGTGGCTGAGGGCTTCGCCGAGCCGCTCCCTGCGGAGCGCCTGGTTCAGCTTGTCCCGAAGGTTCCTGCTTCGACTACCCGACACGACCCAATCATTTTATACCCTTTGGGCCAACCTCTAAAGTGCTGGGACGGTCCGCAAACGCTGCTATCGTCCCCTCAACAGCAGAACCGCATGAGTCTCTTCGTCCGCCTTGTCCGTGCCCAGCTCACCTTTGGCATCATTTTCGCCAGCTACATGGTGCAATTGGCCTTGGCGAAGGTCTTTGGCCGGCCTGGGTGGGTAACTCGCCGTCAGGCTCGAATCGACGAGAAAAACTCCAAACGGCTACTGGCCGGGATGCTCCGCCTCCGCGGCGTCTACATCAAATTGGGGCAGGTCCTGTCGATCATGGGTGGCTTCCTGCCCCCCCCGTACATCAAGAGGCTCGAGACGCTCCAGGACGCCGTACCGCCGCACCCGTTCGATGAGATCGAGGAGGCCTTCGTGAAGAGCCTTGGAGCACAACCCGAGGCGTTCTTTCGAAGCATGGATCGCGAGCCCGTTGCAGCCGCGTCGCTTGGTCAGGTGCATGTTGCGTACATGGACGACGGCCGCAAGGTCGCCGTCAAGGTGCTGTACCCCGGGATTCGAGACGTCGTTCGCGTCGACATGCGGGTCATCGCGCTCATGGTGCGTGTCTATAAATGGTTCGTGCCCGTACAAAATATCGAGGCTGTTCACGAGTCGCTCAGCGATCTGCTACGCCGTGAAACCGACTACCTGCACGAAGCCGAGTGCATGCGCCGAATGTCGGCCAATTTCGTCGACGACGATCACATTCTTTTCCCTGAAGTCGTAGATGAAGTCACCACCCGCGACGTGTTGACGATGTCGTTCATGGAGGGCATCAAGATCACGCGTTTCGACGAGATCCGCGAGCGTGGCGTGGATCTGCGCAAGCTCGGCGAGCGGCTGGTGAAGAGCTTCTACAAACAGGTCTTCGTCGACCGATTTTTTCACGCCGACCCGCATCCGGGGAACTTCCTCGTACAACCGGTTGAGGGCTCGGATGACGCGAAGCTCGTGGTGCTCGACTTTGGTGCGATCAGCGAAGTAAGCGACAAGACCGTGGACGGGATGGTCGACGTCCTTCGTGGTTTCTTCGAGCAGAACGACGCACTCGTGTTGCAGGGCATCGAAGCGATCGGCTTCGTGGCCGAGGGCGGAGATCGCGCGCTGCTCGAGCGGACGGTGAAGACCTATTTTCGAAAGCTCCTCAAGCTCGAGGCGCGAACTCCCGCGGCGCTCATGAAGGCCAACGCGGCGGAGCTCGAAGCACTTGCCGATCCGGAGGTCGAACGCAGCGAGCTTCGGAACTTGATGCGTTCGGTCCACTATCCAGACGGCTGGTTCTACGTCGAGCGCGCGTCCATCATGATGTTTTGGCTGGCAGGGCAGATCGCGCCCGACCTCGACCAGGTTCAGGTCGGTTTTCCCTACGTGCTGCCACTACTGAGCGAACGCCTTGCGTCGACGCGGCCGTCCTCTTCGCCTGATGGCGACGCCCAACCCGTGGCGAGTGGCTGAGATGGGCTGCATCGTCGGCATCGATCCTGGGCAGGTGCGAATCGGCGTCGCCATTTCGGACGAGGAGAGGTCGATCGCCTTTCCGCGCGAAACGGTCCAGGCCAAGGGGGGTACGGCAGAGGCAGCACGACGTGTTCGCGAGGCGCTCGCAGACGACGAGGTCTCATTGGCTGTGGTTGGGCTGCCCCTGCGACTCGATGGAACCGAAGGGGAAGCGGCCCGGCGCGCGCGAGAGTTCGGGGGCGTGTTGGCCGCGGCGCTCGCTGTGGAGGTCGTCTACTGGGATGAGCGCTTGACGACAGTGGCGGCCGAGCGCTCGCTCCGCGAGATGGGCCGGCGAGGGGTGAAACAACGGGAAGTCGTCGACCAATCTGCAGCGACCATCTTGCTCCAGGGGTATCTAGACGCCAATAAGGGTGGGACGTGGACGGACCCGGACGGCCTGTAAAGATCGAGAGTGACCTCGGCAGCGGCATCGCCCGGGCGTTGAGCCTCGTGACGTTGCTTGCGGTGCTCGGTGCTCTAGGTGCCACCGGGTGGTTGTTCGTGGTCTATCCAGACACCGACGGCCCCAGCAGTGATGTCGAGGAGGTCGACGTCGACATCTACGCAGGGATGACCCTGCAGAAGCTCGCCACGCTCCTCGAGAGCGAAGGCGTCATCAAGGACGCTGAAGTGTGGTCGCTCTACATGCGCATGCGGGGTCTCGACAGGCGCCTGCGACAGGGCAAGGTGCGATTTCGTGTTCCGATGACGCCTGAAGAGGTCGCGCGTCATGCGACGACGGGCTTGGGCCGCATTCAGGTTCGTCTCCTGATTCCTGAAGGTTTTTCCCGATTCGAAATTGCGCAGCGTCTCGAAGAGTACGGGGTTTGCGACGCAGACGATTTCCTCGACGCGACCGAGGATGCTTCACTTCTCGCGAGCTACGGCGTGGAAGCCAACGACGCGGAGGGATATCTGTTTCCCGACACGTACGAGTTTGACGACGACACCAGGGCAAGACGCGTGGTCGAGCGTATGCTCGCCAACTGGACTCGGAGGTACGAAGAGCTCCAAGCACACTACGCCGAAGAGCTCGACAAACGCAGAGGGTGGACGACACATGACATCGTGACGTTGGCGTCTATCATCGAGAAGGAAGCGGCGGTGCCGGCCGAGCGACGCAGGATTGCCGGGGTGTTTTGGAATCGCCTCAACTCCAAGCGATTTCTTCCCCGGCGAAGGCTTCAAGCTGACCCGACAGTTCAGTATGGTTGCGTCGCGGTGCCCGAGGCCGCTTCGTCGTGCGACGATTTCGATGGCCACATTACCCGGGCCATGCTGGACGACCCCGAAAACCCCTATAATACGTACCGACATTCGGGCCTTCCGCCGGGCCCGATCAGCAATCCGGGAAAGGCCGCCTTGGCAGCGGCCATCGATCCGGAGGAGCACGACTACTACTACTTCGTTGCCCGGGGTGGCCGCCAGCATCACTTCAGCAAGACGCTGCGGCAGCACAACATCGCGGTTCGTCGCAACGGCGCAAAATGATGCTGCGGCGGACGGTGAGGGCTCTGACCGAGCCGCTCGCCGGGTAGGTTGCTCCCGAGAGGAGCGAGGCTATGTTCAACGCCATGAGCGCGCCTAAGGCAGAAAACCTGACCTGGCACATCGGCGAGGTCGATCGGGAGGCTCGCGCGGCCGCACACGGGCATCGTGGGGCTGTGCTTTGGTTCACCGGCCTCTCTGGGTCCGGCAAAAGCACCATCGGACATCGGGTCGAGCGCATGCTGATCGAGCGCGGCGCGTTTGCCTACGTGCTCGACGGCGACAACGTCCGTCACGGCCTCAACAGCGACCTAGGGTTCGCGGCACAGGACCGAATCGAGAACATCCGGCGCATCGGCGAGGTGGCTCGCCTGTTCGCCGATGCAGGCGGGCTCGTGTTGTCGGCTTTCATTTCACCGTACCGCAAGGACCGCGACCGTGTTCGGTCCCTGCTGCCGGACGGCGAGTTCATCGAGGTGTTCGTGGACACCCCTCTCGAGATTTGCGAAGCACGTGATCCCAAGGGCCTCTACAAGAAGGCCAGGGCGGGCGAGATTTCGAATTTCACGGGGCTCGATGCGCCGTATGAGGCTCCCGAGCATCCTGAGGTTCATCTCGAAACTGTGAGCCTCAGCGTAGACGAGGCAGCGGCTCGGGTGATCCACTACCTCGACGAACACAACATACTAGGAGCGTCCTGATGCCTTCTCGTGAAGAGATGTGGGGAAAAATCCCCAACGAAGTCGACATCATCGTCATCGGTGGCGGTATCACCGGCGCCGGTGTTGTGCGCAATGCCGCGCGACGCGGGCTGCGTGTAGCGCTGTTCGACCAAAAGGATTTCGCTACCGGGACGAGCTCCAAGTCGAGCAAGCTGATCCACGGAGGGCTTCGCTATCTCGAGACCTATGAGTTCAGTCTCGTGTTCGAATCCGTGAGCGAGCGACGAGTCATGCTGGATTTGGCGCCACATCTCGTGAACCCGCTTGCGTTCCTGTTTCCCGTTTACGCCGGCTCCCCGAGGAACCTCCGCATGATCAAGGCCGGGATGTGGTTGTACGCGGGGCTGTCTCTATTTCGTTCACCGAAAAGGCACCAAGTCCTCAAGGCCGCAGAGGTCGCCGAGGTAGAGCCTCTGTTGAAGCAAGAGGGCCTTCAGGGGGCGCCGCTCTACTACGACTGCTCGACGGACGACTCGCGCCTCGTGCTCGAGAACGTGCTTGACGGCATCGAAAACGGGGGCATCGCTGTGAGCTGGGCGCGCGTGGATGCGCTCATCAAAGACGAGCAGGGCCGAGTGTCCGGCGTCGTCGTCAAGAACACTCGTGATGGCAGCGTCCGTGAGGTCAAAGCGAGTGCCATCATCAACGCTACGGGTCCGTGGACGGACGAAGTTCTCGGGCTGAGTGGGCCCCGGAGCGAAGACATGCTGCGGCTTACGAAAGGGATTCACATCGTAGTCGACAGAGAGAAGCTTCCGATCGAGCACGCCGTGGTTCTTTTCCATCCGGAGGATGACCGGGTGCTGTTCGCGCTTCCATGGGGTGAACGCACCTACATCGGCACGACCGATACCGATTATGAGGGTGCCCCGGGAGAGGAGGCGGCTACGCTCGCCGACGTCGACTATTGCATCGCCGCGGCCAACGAGCATTTCCCGACCAAGAAGATCTCGCGGGATGACGTGATCGCGACGTGGGCCGGGCTGCGCCCGCTCATTTCGCCCCCCGAAGAGATGGACGACGTTGCCGAATCCAAAGTGAGCCGGGAACATCAGATCACGGTCGGCAGGGATGGCCTGATCACGATTGCTGGAGGCAAGCTGACAACCTATCGCAAGATGGCCAAGGAGGTCGTCGATGTCGCGGTGCACCTCCTCAAACTTTCGGACAGGCTGCCCGAGGACCTGCACTCGGCGCAGACCTTCAAGGCACCCTTGCCCGGTGCCGTGGGCTGGCCTGCGCACGACGACCACGCATTGGTGGCGGAGGAGCTCGCTAAGGTGTGCGAATGTGATCTTCCTAAAGACGTAGCCCGCCATCTCGTCGACACCTACGGCATGCGGGCCGTGCAGGTCGCAAAGCTGTGCGCGAAGGACCCCGCACTTCTAGAGCCGATTGTTCCGGGGCGGGTGGAGATCATGGCGCAGGTGGACTTCGGGGTTCAAGAAGAGCTCGCCGCCAGCGTGAGCGACATCTTGATTCGGCGAACGCAGATCCTCTTCCGAGATCTCGACCAGGGTTTGGGCGCAGCTGACAAGGTCGCGACTCGGCTGGCTCAGCTCATTGGTTGGTCGGCCGAAGAGAAGCAGAAGTCGATCGACTACTACAAGGCCGAAGTGGCGCTGTCGCGGCAGTGGAAAGAAGAGCTCTAAGGAGCCAGCTGTGGGAGCTTGAGCTTGAGGGCGAGGGCGCCGGGCTCGACCCGGAGCGACTCGAGCTCGAGTATGTCGAAGATCATGGCCGCGGTTTGCGTCAGCGCGAAGCGACGCACGGCTGGAATGCTTCGGAGGTCTACTCGCAGGCGCCCTGCGGCTTCGCGTTCGACGATGGCGCCACCGAAGTCGGAGGAGTCCCTGGGGGTTATCATCGGCCAGGTGGCTTTCGCGATGCATCCTGCGAGCGCGCCGACGATCGAGGTATCGTGTGCGTCTGGTGGCTCGACGTCAAAAGAGATCTCTTTGGCGCCACGGGGCGCGAACCGCACAGAGCGAGGCGCCAGACTGAACTGCACCTCCTTGCCGTTGCTCATCGACGCGTCGACGAACATGCGGCCCGAATGACACGCCACCATCGCCGAATCCACTCCGTCGGCGTGGGCGGCCGCCGAGGTCAGCAATTCGTCGCTCAGTCGCCATCGCTGCTGAGTCAGTCGTTCCAGGAGCTGCTTGGTCACCACGGCGACCTTGGTGCGGGTGATGCGGTGGACGGCCTGGTCCGCCGCAAGGCGTACCCAGCTTCGCATGATGTCGAAACGGTCGGTCATTCAGCTGCCTGAGCGGAAGGTTTGACCCGAAGTAGCTCCAACTGCAACGGCGCGACCCGCCCCGAGGGCCGGTTGGCGAAGAACGCGGAGCGTACGACGCGTGGGGCCAGCTCGTCGATGCCTGTCAGGGCCCGTAGGACTTCCCCGGGCCGGGGCGTGGTTTTACAGCCCAAACTAAGCGTGATCGTGACTGGCAGGAGATCTCCCGCCAGACCCGCCTGCTCGAGCGCATCTGCGCCGCGCCCGACGATGATGTCGACCAGGGCCGCGCCAACGTCCACCCGCTTTTTCACCCCCTTTATGTCACGGTCGATGCTTAGGTCGATGGGACGCTTGGCTAGCATTTGTCGGAGGAGCTCTTCCTCCCCTAGGCCAAGAGCGTCGAGCTCCTGCCTGGCCAATGCGGCCACGAAGTCGGTTTCTTCGATCACCCGATTGAGCGCCGCGTCGTGAGGGCCCAAAACCCGATGCCCGAAGAACTCGATGCCTTCGAGCGCAGCGTCGTTGAGTCGAGCGCATAGATTGTCGAGGTTCGGCGACTCGGCGGCGCGAAGCCGAACGTCGACGTGTTCGCACAGACTCGCTGTCCCGACGGGAAGCGCCGGCCCGAAGGTCAGCCGAGGCAACGGGCGAAATCCCTCGCTGTAGTAGAGCGGCAAGCCCACCCGTCGCAGCATTCGCGGGAAGCTTCTCACCATGTCCAGGTGAGACGTGTATGCGGTTCGTCCGATCGTTCGGTAGCCGATTCGGATCCGCATGGGTGGGCCCTGGTCGACGCCGTGGAACGGTCGCCGGTCCACCAGGTCGTCCCCGGGGGGCGCTTCGGACGGAGACGGAGCTTCCCGCGGCTCGAGCGCGTCCATGCTCCGCAGGAAACCGATCCGCTCCTGTTTCATCTGGGTGAGGTCGCATGCGATGCCGCAGTCGTAGCAAACCAGGCGACGCTTCTCCGCTTCGGCATCCTTTACGTTCGTGTGATGAACGAAGCTGCCTACCGTCTTGCCACACGGGGGGCTCAACCGGTTGCGCAGTGCTTTACGATACTCCCGATCCAAGAACCCTTCTTCGAGCCCGACGTCGATGTGCGACCAGGGGAGCCTCGCTGAGACGGGAATCGTGCCGAGAAACCACGAAGGGTCGATGGCGGTCTCTTCGAGTGATGCGGTCCACGCGTCGAGGTCGAGCTGCTCGTCCCAAGAGTCGAAACGGGCACCGCGCGCATAGGCGCCCTCGATCACATCGGCCAATCGGCGATCGCCGCGCGCGAGCATTCCTTCCAGCCAAGAGCCGGACGAGCTGTGCACCTTGAGCTGGACGCGGGTGGTCATGGCCTCGTGGCGGAGCATCGATTGCTTGCGGATGACCTCTTCATGCGAGTCCATCGCACACCACTGAAACGGAGTGTGGGGTTTCGGAACGTGCGTCGACACGCTCACCGTCACACGCGCGCGCTTGTTGCGTTGGACGCGACGCGCGACGTCGAGCGCGCGGGCGCCGGTGCGCACGATGTCTCGCACGTCGTCGTCCTCTTCGGTGGGCAGACCAATCATGAAGTAGAGCTTCATCTTGTTCCATCCCCGCGAGAACACGCGCTCGGCTGTCTCCATGAGTTGCTCGTCCGTGACGTTCTTGTTGACGACGTCGCGCATGCGCTGGCTTCCCGCTTCTGGCGCGAAGGTCAGACCACCCGCGCGCTGACGCTTCAGGTCGTCCAGTACGTCCTCGCTGAGCCCATACGCACGCAACGAAGAAACGCTGAGTGACACTTGATGCGGTGCCAGCGCTTCGATGGACTCGCGTACCAGTGGTGCGATGGCGCTGTAGTCCGCAGTGGAGAGTGATGTCAGAGACGCTTCGTCGTAGCCGGCTTCCTCGACGGAGCGCACCATCGCATCGATGATCGCCTTGGGCGCTCGCTCGCGAACGGGACGGTAGATCATCCCGGCCTGACAGAAGCGGCACCCCTCGGTGCACCCGCGAGCGACTTCGATCGACGCCCGGTCGAATACCGTCTGGCAGTTCGCGATCGGGCCGTCGACGGGGAAGGGATAGTCGTTCAGGTCCTCGACGATCGACCGGCGTACCGGGAAGGGGGCCTCCGGGTGATCCGGCTCGATGACCTGCATCTTCGTGTCGTCGGTCGGCACGCTCTTGTAGAGCGATGGCACGTAGAATCCTCCGAGTTTGGCGATGTGCAGCAGTCGTTCGGCCCGCGGCAGCCCGTCGCGCTTCATGTCGGCCCAGGCCTGCATCAGCTCGGGGACTTTCGCCTCGCCATCGCCGATGAGAAACGCATCGATGAACGGAGCCATGGGCTCACCGTGCGTCGCGGTGGGCCCGCCAGCGACGATGAGAGGGTCGGCGTCCGTGCGCGCATCGGCGCGCAAAGGAATTTTCCCCAGCTCGAGAACCTGCAGAATGTTGGTGTAGGTCAGCTCGTACTGCAGCGAGAACCCCACGATATCGAACTCGTGAAGGGGGCGTGCGCTTTCTAGCGAGCATAACGGCTGGGCGTGCGACCGCAGCTCCCTCTCCATGTCCTCCCACACCGCGTACGTGCGCTCCGCGAGAAAATTCGGGCGTTGGTTGACGATGTCGTAGAGGATCTTGTACCCGAGGTGGCTCATCCCGATTTCGTATAGGTCGGGGAACGCGAGGCACATGCGGCAGGTGACTTCGTCCCACGCTTTGCGCGCCTCTCCCTGCTCACCGCCGAGGTACTGGGCCGGCTTGTGCACTCTGTCGATGAAGGGCGCGTAAGGGTGTTCTTGCATGGCGCGTGTTCGCAGGACGGCCCTAGTTTTGGGGCCAAGCGCTACCACCGCAAGGGGCGTGGACCTTGCGGCGTAATCGCGAAGATCGCAGCGGAAACCGGGTGCGGCGCCCGCCGGGCGGCGTCCTCGGCCCGCTTGCAGAGCTCTTCGATCGCCCCCCCTCGGGCCAAGAGAAGCACGTCGCGGTGTGGCGCCGAGGCTATCCAGGTGCCCGGTTCTAGCTGCGCGAGGCGGGCCGCCAAGTCCGGAAGGAGTAGTCGCGCCCCGTCCAAACCATCGCCCTGCCGTACGCGCAGAATCTCCGGGGTGACTCGCTGGAGGCGCAACGAGCGCGACTTCGCGGCGAGGTTCTCGATGGCCTGCTGACGGGTCGCCGCCCGCTCGAGCATCCACGAGTCGACCTCGGCGCTCCGCACGTAGCGCGCGCGTGTGCCGTAGCGGAGCTGCAGCGCCAGGTGGACGTCGGCGCCGATGTCGTCCGTGTATAAGGCTTGCTCACCAGGCAACGACGCCAGAAAGCTCTTGGAAACGAGCCGTGGTAGTAGACGTGTTGCGGCTTCATTCCAGCGCGTCTCTTCTGGCGCGTTGGCTCCCGGGAGCATGCTGACGATGCGTCGCGCCGCCTCGGTCGCTGCGTCGTCGTCCTGGTCGCGCGCGACGCGTTCTAGGCGCGCCAGGTCGACGCTCGCGCCGTTGTTGAGGTCGACCGTCAGCTCGAACTGGGACTCGATGTCGAGGTCGGGGCGCTCGCGGTGGAGCGTGTCGGCAAAGACTCGTACCACGCGTGACACGGGACCGTTCTCGGCGGCCTCGCGTTCTGCGATCAACAGGTACTCGGACAGGCACCGTCGAGGGTCCTCCGCGTCCAGGGCCTCTTGAATCGTACCAAACGGGTCAAACCAGCCGAAGCGTCCGAGTTGCACGCGATGGCAGCCGTCACGCTCGCGGGTCCTGCCCCCCAAGTGGTCGATCAGTAAAAGGCCGAGCACCGCCCCCGCGCCCTCGACGAAGCGATCGTCATCGCCCCCTTCGGTGTCCCTGTCGATGAAGTCGTCGAGTTGATCAGCTAGCCAACGAACGCCAGTCGCGCCCGTTCCCGGCAGAGGAGGGTGCTGAGAATCGACAAAAGCGCGCGCAGCAGGCACGAGACGGCCGCCGACGTCTTCCAGCGTATTGAGCCAATCCACCCCCACCAGCTACCCGTCGCGACATTAACATGGCTCGGGTTGCGCGCATAGACCGCAGGCCGAATGAATTGATCGATGAGCGATCGCGCAAAGGAGATGGCGTTGGACCAGCTCGTCAGGGTTCTCGATCGGGTGCCACTGGTTTCGAGTGTCAAGAACGATCTAAGCGGTCTTCGTTCGTTGCTGTATCGACGCCGCCCGCCTCGGATCGCCGCCCTCGGGCTTGCTAGCAGTGGGCGATCGACCTTGCTTCGGGCGTTGATCGAACGACAGCCGATCGCAGAACCGTTGCACGCGGATCACGGTCAGTGGGTGCATCTCGAGCACCAAGGAGCGAAGCTCGATTGGCTCGAGATTGACGTGGATGATGCCGCGGCACGATCGCAATGGCATGCGGCGCTCGCGGACAAACGGCCCGACCTCGTGTTCCTCACCTTCGAGCCCAACAACGCGAAGGACGCCGGTCCGATCATCGAGCGCGCTAAGAGCTTGCTAGCCGGAGTGTCGGAGGGGGATGGGGCCTTGCGGGTGTTTCCGCTGCTCACCCACGCGGATCTCATCGGACGGAGCGAATCTCAGGTTGAAGCCGCCGGTCACCGGCTCGACGCCAAGCTTCGTGACTCGGGCCTGACCGCGGACCCGGTGCGTACGGTGTCGTCGATCAGCGGGCGCGGCCTGGAGGGACTCTCGGAGGCGACGATCCTGGCGCTGCCCGAAGAAGCACGGCTCGAAGCGGCTCGGGCGCTGACACGCGCGAAAGAAGGCCGCGTCCGGATTGGCAACGAGATCGTTCAAGCATGCACGGCGGTTTCGGTCACGGTCGGCCTCACGCCGATTCCATTTTCCGACATGATGGTGTTGGGGCCCCTGCAAGCCATGATGGTGAGCTCGTTGGCGTATCTCAGCGGCCGAAGTTGGGGCAAAAAGACCGTCGCCGAATGGCTCGGCAGTATCGGGGTCGTTGGCGGGCTCGGACTGGGCCTGCGATTCTCTGCCCAAACAATCGCCAAGTTCGTCCCCGGTGCGGGAAACGTGGTCTCCGCCGGCGTCGCCGGGGCCGGCACCACCGCGATGGGTCAGAGCGCGATCAAGTACTTTCTCAAAGGCTGAGGCCGCCGGGGAGGGCGTCCCGCCATTCGACGTCGGTGTCGTACAGCTCGGCGAAGTGCCGCGCGAGGGGATCGAGGACGTCGGCGACGCCAACCGTACGGCCGAGCTCTACGGAAAGCGAAGTGACCGTCTTGTCCGGAATGCCGCATGGGACGATCAGATCGAAGTGGGTCAGATCGCTGCTCGCGTTGAGCGCGAGGCCGTGCATGGTGACCCAGCGGCTGATCCGCACGCCGATTGCTCCGACTTTGCGATCCCCAATCCACGCGCCGTTCAACCCTTCGACCCGCGTTGCCGACAAAGCGAAATCCGCACATGTGCGAATCATCGTCTCCTCGAGCGACCACATGTACTTGCGGACGTCGCGCCGGTCGGGCTTGAGGTCGATGATGGGATACGCGACCAGCTGACCTGGCCCGTGATAGGTCACGTCCCCGCCACGCCCGACCTCATGTACGGAGATGCCTTGCGCTTCGAGCGCTTCCGGCGCCGCGAGGAGGTGCTGCTCTTTGGCCGAGCGCCCCATCGTCAAGACGGGCGGGTGCTCGAGCAACAACACGATGTCGCTGATCTCGCCCGCGATGCGTTTGGCTTGCAGCGCCTTCTGAAGACGATGCGCCTCGGCGTAGTCGACGGTTCCCAGGCGGCAAAACAGCACAGGGCGCCTCAGCGGTTCATGATGTGCACCGCTTCGCCCAGTGCGTGCTTGAAAGCTTCCATGACGCCTTCGCCGAGCGTGGGGTGGGGATGCACCGTCAGGGCGACGTCTTCGGCAAACGCGCACATCTCGATGGCGAGCGCCGACTCGCTGATCAGGTCGCTTGCTTCGGGCCCCACGATGGCAACGCCGAGCAACTGGTGGTCGGCCTCGTCGATGATGACCTTGATGAACCCGTCGGTTTCGCTGACGGCCATCGCGCGCCCGGACGCGGCGAAGGGGAACTTGCCGATCTTGACCTTCTTGCCTTGAGCTTTGGCTTCGGTTTCGGTCATGCCAACGGTCGCGATTTCGGGGTCGGTGAAGATGGCAGCCGGCATGCCGCGGTAGTCGCGCGCCGTTTTGTGTCCGGCGATGACCTCGGCCGCAATCTCGCCTTCCTTCGATGCCTTGTGCGCCAAATAGGGCATGCCTGCGACGTCGCCGATTGCAAAAATCGAAGGCACGTTGGTGCGCATCTCGTCGTCGATTGCGATGTGCCCGCGCTCGTCGAGCTGAACCCCTGCCTTCTCGAGACCGATGCCTGCCGAGTTTGGCTTGAACCCCACTGCGACGAGAACCTTCTCCGCTTCGACGATCTGCTCTTTGCCGTCGGTCTCGATGGTGACCTTGGCGCCGCCGCCGCTCCGCTCGAGCTTGGCGGCCTTGCTCTTGAGATGAATGTCGGCGCCATCTCTCTTGAGGTGTTTTTGCACGACCCGAACCAGATCGGGGTCGGTTCCGGGCAGTAGCTGGTCCATCATCTCGACCACTGTGATTTTCGTGCCGAGCTTCTGATACACCATGCCGAGCTCGAGTCCGATGACACCTCCACCGATCAGCACCATGCTCTTCGGCGCACTCTGAAGGCTCACCGCTTCGCGCGCGGTGATGACGACGTCCCCGTCCGGTTCGAAGCCAGGGATTTCGATCATCTGCGTGCCGGTTGCGACGATGATGCCCTTGCTCGCCGTGTAGGTTGCGCTCTTCCCGTCGGCGCCCGTCACCTCGACGGAGTTGGGACCCGTGATGGTCGCCTTACCCATGACGATGGTGCCACCGTTACCCTTCACGAGGCTCGTCACACCGCCGACCAGCTTCTTGACGATGCCCTCCTTCCACACCTGCATCTGGGCGACGTCGACTTCGAGGTCTTTAACCGTGATGCCCATGTGTCCGGCGTTCCGAACCTTGTTGGCGAGGTTCGCGGCGGCGATGAGGGCCTTCGAGGGAATGCAGCCCCAGTTGAGACACACTCCACCCATTGCTTCTTTTTCGACGCACAGAGTCTTCACGCCGAGTTGTCCAAGCCGAATGGCAGCCACGTAGCCGCCCGGGCCACCACCAATGATGATCGCTTCGTATTCGTTGCCCATCGCGTTGGAGTCTGTATCAGGTGCCGCGACAGCGCCAGCCCGCAACACCGATGCTGTGCGTCGCCCACGGGGCGGGGGGGAATGGTATAGTCGTCGTCTCATGCGTTACTTGCATACGATGATCCGGGTGAGCGACCTCGATGCGTCGCTCGACTTCTTCTCTAACAAGCTCGGTCTCGTCGA
>CBDURI010000011.1:0-21207 GCA_965369435.1 uncultured bacterium | reverse complement strand
CGACCAAGACCAAAGAGCGGCGTGCAGAGGCCGTGCGGCGCAAACAAGAGCGCCGTGACCGCCGAAACGGCAACGGCAGCCCCTCAACCCTCGCCCATTGACCGCCCCAGCGCCCCCACGCTATCGCCTAGGGGTTCGCGGCCAGGAAGTGTTCGACCTCTAGAGCGGCCATGCACCCGCTACCGGCGGCGGTGATCGCCTGCCGCCATTGCTTGTCTTGTACGTCGCCTGCGGCGAAGACGCCCGGAATGTTGGTTTGCGTCGAATCGGGTTTCGTGACGATGTAGTCCTGCTCGTCGGTGTCGATTTGGCCGTTCAGGAACGCGGTGTTCGGCGTGTGGCCGATGGCGAAGAAGAGCCCCGCCGCCGGGATATTCCGTTCCTCGTCGGTCTTGAGGTCCTTGACGCGGACGGCTTCGAGGAAGTCTGTGCCCTTGGCCTGCGTCACGACGTGTGACCAGAGCATTTCGATCTTCGGGTTGTCGAGCGCGCGCTGCTGCATGATCTTCGAGGCGCGCAGCTCGTCGCGGCGATGAACGATGTACACTGTCGAACCGTACTTCGTCAGGAACGAAGCCTCTTCGACCGCGGAGTCACCTCCGCCGATCACCACGAGCGGCTGATTGCGGAACGCGGGTAGCGCGCCATCACACACGGCGCAGGCTGATATGCCTTTCTGCCAGAGCTCGCCGTCCCCGGCGCCGGGGATCTCGAGGCGCTTGGCCGTCGCGCCCGTGGCGATGATGATCGAGTCGGCGCTGCCTTCCTGGGCGTCCGCCTTGAAACGGAACGGGCGGCTCGAGAGGTCGATCTCGTTTACGGTCTCTGTATGGATCGTGGTTCCGAACCGTTCCGACTGCGCGCGAAAGCGATCGGTCAGGTCTGGCCCCATGATGCCTTCCGGGAAGCCGGGGAAGTTCTCGACATCCGTCGTGGTGGTCAGCTGGCCGCCGGCGGCAACACCACCTGCCATGAAGCCCTCGAAGAGCACGGGGCTCAGTTCAGCACGGGCCGCGTAGATGGCTGCGGTGTGGGCTGCGGGTCCGCTGCCGATGATCAAGACTCGATGGCTCATGACACTCCTTTTGAGGGCGGGGTTATGCCTACCCCGGGGCGGGTGCGCAACCTCTAGCCGATCACATCCGACACCCGGGCGCCGATGGCAAGGGAAGCCGTAAGCCCTGGAGATTCGATGCCAATCAGGTGGATCACTCCGGGTTGTGAGGCCGGGTCGGCGACGACGAAGTCTGCGAATCCGCCGGCGGGGCCGACGAGCTTGGGGCGGATACCACTATAGTCCGGCGTCAAGTGCTCAGGGCGAATCGCCGGGAGGTAGCGCGCGACCGCTTCGGCGAACTGCTCGGCTCGCGACGCGTCGACGGAGTAATCGATGACGTCGACAAACTCGGCGTCCGGACCAGCACGCCGCGCACCGGAGATGTCGGCGGTGATGTGCACACCCAGGCCACCCCCTTCGGGCAGTGGGTAGAGCAGACTGTTGCGCGTGGGTGGCGCTCCGGCGCCGAGCGCGAAGTACGATCCCTTGCAAGGATACAGGCGCCACGGGCATTGCCCGTCCCGAAGCCCCGACTTAGCGGCGACGTCGAGCGCGGACAGCCCGGCGGCGTTCACGATCCGCTTAGTGTGCAGCTCGGCCTCGCTTCCCGTCGTGTCGGTGGTCTGAACGATCCACCCGTCCCGGGACTTCCGAATTGCCTCGACTCCGGTGTGGTACACGACCGCGCCACCGGCCTCCTTGATCTCGCGTACCAGGCTCGCGATGAGCTCGTGGACATCGACGACACCGGAGCTCGGGGAGTGCAGAGCGAGCGCGCAGCGCAGCTCGGGCTCTTGCTGCCTCGCCTCCGCCCCGGTCATGAGCTGCAGGTCTGCGGCGCCCACCTCTTTGGCATGGCGAGCGATCGCCCGAAGTCGCTCCTCGTCGTGTGGGCTCGTCGCGACGATCAGCTTCCCCGTGCGCTTGTGCGGCACTTCATGAGTTTCACACCATTCGTAGAGGCGCCGGTTTCCTTCGATGCACAAGCGCGTCTTGAGCGAGTCGTTCGGATAGTAGATCCCTGCGTGGATCACGCCGCTATTCCGGCTCGATATCTCCCGGCCGGGCCCGACGTCGCGCTCGATGACCACGACCGAGTCGAGTCTCTGAGACAGCGCGTACGCACACGCGAGACCCACGACCCCAGCGCCGACTACGACCGCATCCACCTGTTCCGACACTGCCACCCCCCTTAAAACGCCAGCGGATCAACCCGCTGAGGTGGGAGCTGGACCGATAGCTGGGGCATCGATAGCCCGCGCTGTCGTCGGTACGCCTCGTAGTGCACCAACACCTTGCGAACGTAGCGGTGGGTCTGCGTGAAGGGAATCCGCTCCAACAGTACGTCGAGGGGCGTTCCGTCGGCGTTCTCCTGAATCCAACGTCGAACGTTGTGGGGCCCGCCGTTGTAGGCGGCGATGGCGAGCGGGAGCCGCCCGTCGAACCGGCGAATCAAGGAGCTCAGGTACCAGGCGGCGAACTCGAGATTGAGGCTGGGGTCGAGAAGGTCGGCTGGCGTGAAGTCGTCGTGGCCCAAGGTGTGCGCGATCAGTTGTCCTGTGCGTGGCATGATCTGCATGAGGCCCACGGCACCGGCGTACGACACGATGTGCTTCTGATACGCGCTCTCGACGCGCATGACCGCAAGCAGCACGTTCGGGTCGAGTCCGTATCGCTTGGCGGCGGGGACCGCGAGCCATTCGTACGCTCGTGGCAAGGTGTCGATGAAGTCAGACCCGAGGAATCCGCCGGCTGTCCCCGTGTCGCCAAGCATTGCGGCGACTGCGGCAAGTGTGGCGCGGTCCTCGTCGGAGAGCCCGCGGCGTGCGGCACGAACGTCGCTCGCGATGGGTTCGTGCCTTCGGCCGTCGGCGCGTGCCACGCAGGCCAGTCCCGCCCTCGCGATGGGTTTGCCGAGGGCGTGGCGCCACGTCAGATAGGTTTCGAAAAGCTCGGCGGTGGCGGCCTCGCGTTCGTCGACCTGCAGCAAGATCGCTGCGCGAGCAATCCATGGATAGCTGTCCCTGTGAAGCGTGCCGATGGGCCGGAGCTGTTGGGCGAGTGCGCCGTTGGACGCCCGTGGAGGTCGGGGGGCCGTCTGCTCCTCCGCGTCGGCGAGCCCCTCCTCGCTGGAGTCATGATTACCACGCTCTACCCGCCCGAGGCCGTTCTCTGCCCAAAGCGCGTAGTAGAGGTCTCCGGCTTGTTCCGCGGCCGACTTCGCCTCTGCGAAAAACAGGACCGCATCGGCGGGCCTTTCCGCGCGCTCGTGCGCTCGAGCCAGATGGTAGAGGGTGGCTGCCCGGTGGCGGGAGTTGGGACGTTTCGCGATGTCTTCCAGCACCTCGATGATCAGATCTTCGTTGCCCGCTCCGGCTGCCGCCATTGCTGCATCGAAAAGCAGCGCCGCCGGCGTCCCGGTTCGTGCGCCCAGAATGACGAGAATGTCGTCGACCTCTTCCACGAGTCCGGCGGCGGAAGCCACGCGGATCATGTCGACGAGTTGGCTCGACGGGATCGACGCGGTCGCGCGGCCCGCACGGAGCGCCGTGAGCTGCCGCAGCGCTTGGTCAGGCTCGCGTGCGGCGGCTGTTGCCGCCATGTCGTTCGCCCGCTGCTCGATGTATTTAGCAGTTGCTGCGCTGTCGATGGGAAATAACTGAGCGGTTCGAAGATAGGTTTCCGCCGCCTTCCAGCGACCCGCGTCACGTGCGAGGCGCCCAGCGAGGTAGTGAATCTCTGCGTGCTGCTGTCCGGTGAGCGGGGTGTCGAGGAGCTGGGCGACCGTGATCTTCGCCTCCGGGAGCGGCCCGGTGCGCACCAGTTGACGCGCCCGACGCACGCGTTCTTCGTCGGTCATGGACGGCGTCTCGTGGCCGAGCGTTCCCAGGCGAGTGAGCTCGGACTCTGCCCATGGCGCGATGTGGCTTCCGGGATGCTCGATGCGGACGGTGTGCATCACCGCCATCGCCTCGTCGTAACGTGATTGACGGAGCAGGTGCTGGGCGTGCTCGAACAGAAGCGCACCGCGATCGGGAATCGCGGGGTAGGTCGACAGCAGGTCCTGCAGGGCCTGTTCGGCGGTCGGGTGGCCCGCGCGAAGGAGGGCGAGAACCTGACCGAAGCTCGCCTCGACCCGGACGGCCTCATGAGGGCTCTGTGTTGCCTCCGTGAAGAACTCGACCGCCCGGCCCGGCTGGCCCCGAAGGAGCTCGAGCCGGGCGCTCCGCAGGGCGATGTGGTCGCTGATCTGCGGGAGCCCCCGATAGGCCAGATCGAGTTGTAGGCGTGCCTCCTCGTAGTTCACCGCCGCGATCTGCCGGACAGCGGCACGATAGGCCTCGATCGCGCGCGCTTCCGTCGGCTGGGCGTCGGCTACCCGGAATTGGATAGGGTACGGCCCGCACATGGGAGCACGCCACCGAATCCGCTCGATCGGCGCGATGCTGACCTGTGGTTGATCCGCAATGCACATCGGGACGTCGGGCGACGCGTAGACCGGCGCAGGAGGCGATGCGAGGAGCACCGCCGCGAACGCTACTGCGATGAGTCCGCGATGAGTCACGCTCCCTACAAGATGACAAATTTGTGAAGTGGGACGCAAAGATTGAGTTGCCGACACGCCTCTTTATACGTAATCGGCCCGCCCACGCTTCATTCTTGCAGAGACTCCCCACTCTGTGGCTCTTCGTCTGTCTCGATTTGGGCCGGAGATCCCTCGGATTGCTCTTGGGGCTCGTCCTCGAGTTCCGGTCGCAGGACCGTGAAGATACCGACTCCGACGAGCACCGCGAAGCCGATCATCAGCCACAAGGTGCGCCACTTTGCGGTGTGGTACGCGTCGTCGTAGCCCGGCATGCGCTCAGGCCCCGAGCTCTGCCAACGCGGCGCGCGCCGCGGCGGCCGCGCCATCCATGGGAACGTCTTGGGACTCGCTGTCGGTCCGCTTCTTGAGCTCGACGGTGCCTTGCTTCAGGCCGCGAGACCCGACCGTGATCCGGACGGGGATCCCGAGCAGGTCGGCGTCCTTGAATTTGACCCCCGGTCGCTCGGATCGGTCGTCCAGAAGGACTTCGACGCCTTCGGCACGCAGCGACTCGTAAAGTTCGGTGGCCTTCGCGAGGGGTGCCTCGTCTTTGCCGATCGGGGTGATGATCACCTGGTAGGGGGCGACGTTCACCGGCCAGCGAATACCGTGTTCGTCGTGATGCTGTTCGATGTTGGCGGCGATCAGGCGAGTTACCCCGATGCCATAGCAGCCCATGACGATCGACCGGCTGCTCCCTTCCTGGTCGAGGACGCTCGCGTTCATCTTATCCGTGTAGTGCGTCCCGAGGACGAAGATGTGCCCACCTTCGATGCCTCGGTAGAGTTCGAGTGCGCCGTCGCAGTTGGGGCAAGGGTCGCCCGGTGCGGCTTGGCGGATCGAAACGACCTCTGCTTCGAAGTCGCGGCCATGATTGACGTTCTTGTAGTGGTAGGGCGCTTCTCCCGCGCCGGCGATCGCGTTCGGTACCGCAACCGCGTCCGGATCCGCAACGATGCGCCCCCCGAATCCCACGGGGCCGACAAAGCCGATCTCGGTGCCGGTCGCTTCTCTCACGGCGCCGTCGGCTGCGAGCAGGACCTCTTCGACGCCGAGGTGCCGGGCGAGGCGGATTTCGTTGACCTCGTGGTCTCCGCGAACGATCGCCAACACCACCTCCTCGCCGGCGACGTAGAGGAGCGACTTCAGTGTGTTGGCTGCCGTGGTTTCACCGCCAAAAAAGGACACCACCTCATCGATCGAGCGCGTATCGGGCGTTTCGACCTTTTCGATCGGGGCCGCCTCGCTCGAAAAGCTCGTGGGTGGCTTGGCACGGCCTGCTTGGGCGACCTCGACGTTGGCGGCGTAGTCACAGGCGCCGCAAGCGACGATCCAGTCTTCCCCGGTCTGTGCGAGCACCTGGAACTCCGCGCTCAGCTTGCCGCCGATCGCTCCGCTATCGGCCTCGACGACCCGATAGTCGAGGCCGAGTCGCTTGAAGATGCGGTGATAGGTCGCCCGCATGTGCGCGTAGCTTTCTAGCGCGGCTTCCTCCGACACGTCGAAGGAGTACGCGTCCTTCATGATGAACTCGCGGCAGCGAAGCAGCCCCCCACGAGGGCGCGGCTCGTCGCGGTACTTGAGCTGTATCTGATACAGGTTCAGCGGGAGCTGCCGATAGCTCTTGATCTCGCGCCGCACGAGGTCCGTGACGATCTCTTCGTGTGTTGGAGCGAGGTGGTACTCGCCGCCCTTGCGGTCCTTGATGCGCAGGAGCGTGGGGCCGTACACCTCCCAGCGTCCCGTCTCCTTGAAGTACTCGCTGGGCACAAAGGTCGGCATGAGAAGCTCTTGCGCCCCCGCGCCGTCCATCTCCTCGCGAATGATCTGCTCGATCTTGTGGAGGACTCGCGTTCCTAGAGGCAGCAACTCATAGATGCCCGAGCCTACCATCCGCGCATACCCAGCCCGAAGCATGAGCACGTGCGAAGGCATCGTCGCCTCCTTGGGAACTTCCTTTAGCGTCGGAACGAACGCCCGCGAATACCGCATGGCGCCCTCCTAACATGCACGAGGCGGAGGTTCCACCGGGGTCCGCAGACCCCGGCGCCTCAGCTCAGGTTCCGAGGATGAAGCTCACGCTGGTGGTGCCGGAGCCGCCGATATTGAGGGTTTGGACGTTCTTGGCGCCTTCAATTTGATAGTCGCCTGCCTTGCCGGTGACTTGTTTGTGGCAGTCGAGGACTTGGCGGACGCCGGTGGCGCCGACGGGGTGCCCCGCTCCGATGAGGCCGCCGCTCGGGTTGATCGGGGTGCTGCCGTCGAAGGCGATGACGCCTTCTTCGATTGCCTTCCAGCTTTCACCGGGGGCGGTCAGACCGAAGTGGTCGATCGCCATGTATTCGGAGGTAGTGAAGCAGTCATGGGTTTCGATTGCATCGATTCCGCTGGTGTCCGCAATGCCGGCGCGCTTCTGCGCCGAGGTGACCGTGCTGCGAACGTGCGGAAGGATGTACTCGGAGTTGGCGCTCTCGGCGATCTTGTCGTCGAAACGAATGCGCGCAGTGTTGTGTCCCCAGCCCTTGATGCGGGGGATCGATTCGAACGGGACGCCGACCCGGTCCGCCCACTTCTTGGCGTACTCGGGTGAGGCCACCAGCAGTGCTGCAGCGCCGTCCGTCACCTGGGAGCAGTCGGAGATGTGGATGCGGCCGCCGATGGTGCCGTTGAACTCGTCACGGCTCATCGCGTGGTCGTAGTTCATGTACCAGGTACGGGTCTGCGCGTTCGGGTTGAGCTTTGCGTTGGCGTAGTTGATTGTGCTGATCTCAGCGAGGTGTTCGTCCTTGATGCCGTAGCGCTTGTCGTACTCGTCGCCGAGCTTGCCGAAGAGCTTCGGGAACGGGAACTCGACGCCCTTCGCCTCGAGCTCGTACCAAGCTGCTGTGCCCAGGAAATCGCCACCTTCGCCTGGGCCGACGCTCTTCATCTGTTCCACGCCGACCACGCAGGCCAAATCGTAACGGTGCGCTTCGATCTCCGCCGAGGCCGCCATGAGTGCGATGCTCCCCGACGCGCACGCGGCTTCATGGCGCGCGGTGGGAAGGCCGCTGAACGCCGGGTCGATCTCCAAGAAGAACGCGCCGATGTGTCCCTGCTTGCTGTAGAGTTCTCCGGCGAAGTTGCCGGTGTGAGCCACTTCGATCTCGCCGGGCTCGATCTGTGTCTCGTCGAGCGCGCCAAGCACCGCCTCGCGCATCATGGCGACGAAGTGCTTCTTCTCTTTGCTCCAGTTACGAGCAAAGTCCGTCTGGTAGCCGCCGAGAACGTAAACTTCTGGAATCTGTGCCATCTTTTTCACCAAAACCTTTCGCTCACGCGGCGACGAAGAACTTACCCACGTTGACCTGTGGGTCATCGAAGAACGTTGTGCCCTCTTGGGCGTTTGCAAGTGCGGGCGGCACGGGAAGGCCTGCCTTGTCGATCATCTGGATGGTCGGCTTGAGGCCGATCGTGTCGACTAAGACGCTCGGTGGCGCCCAGTTGAAGCCGTAGCCCATGATGCGGTCGATCCCCGAGATGTCGTCGGTTACTTCGCCGACTCGGTGGAACGAGTAGCTGATGTATCCAGCGATGACCTTCTGCGCGATGGCCGCGTACGGCCCGGTGGCGGCTGCGAAGGCGCGCATGCCGTCGACGTAGCGCCCCACCCGGTGCAGATTCGAAATCTCTTCGATGAAGCCGAGGTCCGGGCGAGAGAGGGAGGACTTTGCCACGTAATTTTGGGTCTTGGGGTCGAGGACGATTCGCCCGCCCGCGTCATCTTTGCCGAAGAAGCCGCCACCGGTCTTGGTACCCAGCACGCCCTTCGCCATCAAATCGGCCATGAACCCCGGAAGCTTCAGCGTCTCGTGCGCCTCATCCGGAGCAAGCTCGTAAATGTTGTCGACGATCGCACGGTGGATGTCCCAACCGACGAGGTCGATCGTCGCAAGCGGCGTCAGCGCTCGGCCGGTGTACGGACCAACCAGCTCGTCGATGAGAAGCGGCCCGTGCTCTTCGGCGAGGATCGCGCACTCGTTGAGAAGCTTGAAGCCGACTCGGTTGCCCGCGAACCCCGGGGTGTCCGCCGTGCGCACCATCGCGCGCCCCAGGCGCTTCGTGCAGAACGCGTCGAGGAAATCGACCAGCTTTGGGTCGGTATCTTTGCCGGCGATCAACTCCGTGCCGACGATTACGTTCGGTGGGTTGAAAAAGTGCAAGCCGAGGAAATTCTTTCGGAAGGAATCGCTCCGGCCCTCGGCAAGCTGATTGATCGACAGCCCAGACGTCACGGTGGCGACGATCGAGTCCGGCCGGCGGACCTTGTCGATGCGGTCGAAGAACTCCTGTTTGAGAGGGAGTTGCTCGGTCACCGCTTCGAAGATCAGGTCCGCTTCCGCGACTACGCGATCGAAGTCTGCATCGTAGCTTCCGGTATCGACCTTCGAGGCCACCGTGCTCGACCGCACCATCTTCACCGCCGCGGCAAGTCCGCCGTCTGCCTTCTCTTTGGTTCGCGCCAAGAAGGTCACCCTCGGTACGACTGTGGTGAACAGTGCCCCGCTACCAAGGCCCATCGCGCCATTGGCACCGAGGATCACCACGTGTTTGATCGAGCGTGAGCTCAGCAAATCCGAGGATTTGCCGCTCGCCGCTGTTGTGGTCGACGACAACATCTCTTGTCCTTTCTCTGCCTCGGCTGTTTACAAGTTAACTAGCCGGGGACGCTGACTCTGGGTTGAAAGCACCTCCGAGTCAACGGAAAGCGTGCAAAAACAACCATTTACAAGCACTTTACAAAACGGCTTTCGGGAGGATTTTCGGCCAACTGACCGGGATCACAGCGATCTCCTCCCGGCCGTGTTAGGGAAGCGTTCCGATGGATGTCAGCGACACCGCCCGGCAGCTGGGAGTCACCGAGGAGGCTGTCGAGTTGTTCCGCGGCTCCGATGCGATCGACCTCCACATCGAATCGTTCATTTGGCACCGGGTCTTCGGCTACGACCTCAATCGGACGCACCGGGGCGGGTTCTTGGGGCGGAGCTTTTTCGGCCATGCCGACTTCCCCACGGCGTGCGACATCGGCCTAGGCGGCGCGGCCTGGTTCATCACCACCAATCCGCTGCGGTCGGCCGGCGGGCGCCAGCGAGCGTTTGAGAAGAACCTGCAAGTGCTTCGCTCGTTGCTCGACGATGCGCCCGGGGTCACACACGTTCGCACCGCGCGAGAGTTCCGTGCTGCACGGGCTGCCGGCGACCACGCGGCCTTCATCGGGATTCAAGGCGGCAACGCGCTCGACGAGAACATCGCGTCTCTGGACCTGCTCGCCGACGGTTCCGTACTGTTCGTCACGGTGATGCACCTGACCTCGTCGCGGCTTGGGGCGTCGAGCGCGCCTGGGTCGAGGCGTAGTGCCGGGCTAACCGACCTTGGCCGGGGTTACATCGAACGGCTCAACGAGCTTAGCGTAGGGGTCGACCTCGCTCACATCAGCCGCAAAGGCTTTTTCGACGCGGTCGAGGTGCACGACAAGACCCAGCCGCTGTGGGTCACGCACACAGGATTGGCCGGCGTCTACGAGCACTGGCGAAACATCACCGACGAGCAGTTGCGAGTCGTGGCGGACACCGGCGGTACCGTCGGGGTCATGTTGCAGGCCGCGTTCCTCGGCCGACGCGCGGTCACCGTTGCCACCATGGTCGATCACCTCGCGCATATCGTGGACACCGTCGGAGAGGACCATGCGTCGATCGGCACGGACTTCGACGGGGCCATCACGCCACCCAAGGACTTGCCGGGACTCTGGACCCTTCCGCGGGCAGTCCAGGAGATGCTCGACCGAGGCTGGTCCGATGTTCGCATTCGGAAGATCCTCGGCGGCAACGCATTGCGGGTCGTCGAGGCGTTGCGCGGGTAGGCCGGCGCGCACAGGCTTCGGCCATGGCACTCCTGGAACAGATCAATGCCGACCTCAAAAAGGCGATGCTCGAACGCGACGAACTGACCCGCGATACCCTTCGTATGGTCAAGTCCGAGCTCCTGGCGCTCGACGATCCCGACGAGTTGGTCGTGCTGTCTCGCGCGGTGAAGACACGTCGCGACAGCATCAAGAGCTTCGTCGAAGGGGGCCGTCAGGATCTCGCCGACAAGGAGCAAGCCGAGATCGAGGTGATCGAACGCTACCTCCCGAAGCAGCTCAGCGAAGACGAGACTCGTGAGGCGATCGCCGGGATCATCGAAGAGCTCGGCCTGTCGACCAAGAAGGACCTCGGGAAGGTGATGAAAGAGGTCAAGGCGCGGTACCCCGGCCAAGTCGATGGGAGGCTGGCTTCTTCGCTCGCAGGACAGCTACTCGGCTGACCCTCTAGCTGTTCCGTCCCGACCACCCCGACCACCACAGACGGTATCGTTCGCGGATCGCCCTGCGGTCGTCGCCCGGCATGTTCACGCGGTAGCCGAAGTCCTGGGCAGACTCACGAACCAGGTCGCGGCTGGCGATCGCGCGAATCTCCGGGTCGTCGTGGTCGAGGCTGTCGATGAGCCACTCTAGGCGCGAACGATCGCCGTGCTCCTCGAACCAGGCGCGCCAATCTGCCTCTCGGTCGCCGAAGTCGTGCGCGGTCAGCATGCGCAAGACGCGCCAGGCCGCTTCACCGAGGACGCTGCGTTCCGACAAGGCCGCCATCAGCGGCTCGATGCATTGCTTGTCGCGAAGGACCGCCAGCGCGCGCATTGCCAGCAGGCGTGAGCGTTGGTCGTTGCCGGGCGCGAGCGCCAAAGCACGGAGGGACTCTTTGAGCTCCTCCACGCCTTCCTGTTCACGGAAGGCCTCCAGCGCATGAAGCGCGCTCCGGGAGACGCCCTCATCGTCGTCGAAGAGAGCAGCAGCCAGCGGTTCGGCGAGAAGCGGGTGGGGCACCTCCCCGGCGACCAGGGTGGCGTAGTAGCGGGTTTCAGGATCGTCGGACTCGAGGAGCTCGCCGATGTACGGGGCCGTGGCATCGCCGAACGCCACCAGAGTTCTGCAAAGACCCGACACGCTCCGGCCCCGGGGCGCCTGGACATGCGGCTCCCAGCGATTGAACCAGAGTCGCCCCGGAAAAAGGTCTCGCAAGACCGGGAGCACCTCCGCCCCCATTGCGAGCAGCGCGCTGTGGTCGGGCGCCTCTTCGTTCGGCCCGTGCGTCCCGAGCCGAACCGCCATGGCGTGGACGCGGGCGGCGAAGTCTGGTGGCGGAATTGTGGGCAGTGGCGTCCTGGGTGCAGTCCCGACGGCGGTCAGTTGGCCGACGTTCAAGCGCTCGACCAGGAACTTCATCGCCACGGCTCGCCCTTCGTCACCTCGCGCTGGCGGGATCCCGGTCCAGCGACGAAACGCTTTGCCGAGCTCGCGGTCGGGCCACCACTCGGCGTCGAGGCCATCGCCGGGCGGGGGATTGGAGGTCCGCCAACGGGCGTCCGCAGGCTCCGACCCGAGCGTCCCAGAATGATCGGAGTGTCCAGACGGATCGGACGCCGGAGCATCGCTGGGCCCCGGTGTCTCGACGCGGTCCGAGGGCGCGTTCTTGATCAGGTAGGTCGAGTCCCTATCGCTCTCTGACCCCATGGCAGGTCAGGGTACACCAATCGACGTCAAACGAGCATTTTGATCCGGCGCTCTTCCTGAAGGGGGCCGACCTTCCCGCTCGAGGCCTCTCGAAGAAGCTTCTTGATACGGAGCCCAAGCACGTCGATCTCGGTCGATGCGAATACTTCACCGCCGAAGCTCTCCACCTGCTCGGTTTGCCGCCGCAGAATTTCCATGTCTTGTCGCAAGATTCGCATGGCCACTGGCTTGACGACCCCCCGCAAGATCGCGTTCGGAACCGGGGCCTTCACCGCCACCGTGGCGAAGAGGTCCGTGACATTGGGCGTTCGGGGCGTCAGCGCGGTGGTGGCCACGATGTGGGTGCGGTCACTCAGCCGATACTCCACCTGCGCAATGCACGGGAGGAGGAAACGGTCCCAATGAAGCACTTCGCCGCCCTGCGGCGCGAGGAGGCGGCCCGCCAAGCCTTCCGGCCGTTGCTCGCCGATGAACTGCGCTTCGGCGCCGCCGTCCAGTGCTCGAATGACGACTTCGATCGGCTTGCGATCCTTGTTCTTGCGGAAGAGACCGGCATGCACGAAGGCGGTGTGCGGAACATCCAACGCGTTCTCCGCCACGGCATCGAGCGGCCCCGGCATCTCGAGCCGCTCCCGGATGGTGAGGTATCCGGGCTGATCCGCGAAGGGGATCTCATAGGGCTCCGAATCCGGGTCGACGCCGGCTTCGGAATAGATCCACACCCAACCTTGCGACTCGCGACACGCGAAGGATGGGACACGGCGCGCTGCGTGCTCGGATGCGCCGCACAAGCCGGGGACCGCTTTGCATTCGCCTGCTCCGTCGAACTGCCATCCGTGGTAGTGGCACTCGATGTTCCCGGCGACGACGCGGCCAGCGGACAAGGGTGCGTTGCGATGCGAGCAGCGATCGAGTAGCGCGACACTCTGTCCACTCGAGTCGCGAAATGTAACGATTGGTAAGCCATTCAACAAAAACCGCTTGGGTTTCGTTCCGACGTCCTGGCTGGCCGCGATGGTGTACCAGCCCGGTGCAAAATCGGTGTGTTCGGTCGACTTAAAGTGGGGTTTTAACTGTGCGTTCATGATGACCCGGCTGCAATTTCTGCGCCTGCTCGAGATACCTTTGTCTCATTTGCGTAATTAGCACGCTTGGGGCCGAACTTTCGATGGAACGAGGCGAGTTCGACTGCTACACGGACCGCATGTCACGCCAAATCAACAAGGAACGGACACGGCATCGCCTGCTTCAGGCGATTCTCAAAACGATCCAGCGGTACGGACATGGCACCCTGACTACCGGGCGCGTTGCGGAGCTTGCGGGGGTGGCACAGCCAACCTTTTACGTCCATTTCCGAAGCATGGATCAGGCGCTCGAGCAGGTGGCCGAATGGGTCGCGCAAGAGCTGGGCCCTGGCCTCCACCCGGACGCGTCGACCGAGTTCGATCGGGCAGCCGACGTACTCGAACAAGCCGTGCGGAAGTGCACGAGCTCGCTCGTCCGTAACCGCAAGATGGCAGAGGTCTTTCTCAACAATCGCCGGGACGAAACCTCCGCTCTCGGCCGGCGGTGGAGTGTCCTCACGGGAAGCCTCCGTGAGCGGATGCGCCAGATCGTCGTTCAGGTCGGCCCTAACGCCTCGCCTTTGGATGCGGCGCTCCACGCGGAGTTGCTCGTGAGTATCGTCTTTGGCCTGGCCGAGGCTCACCTCGACGGGCGAGTCGACGATCTCGACCGCGCTACTGCCATCGCTTCTCGCGCGATCGCCACCAGTATTCTAACGAGCTCGCCCGTCGCTGATGCTGCCTGACGGGGATGCTGCCTGACGGGCCGGCTTCCGATCGGAGGGCTTGCATGTTAGGCCCGCCGAGTGACTGACCTGTTCAATCCCACACCCGAGCATCGCGCACTGCGCGAGCTCGTCCGTTCTTTCGCCGAACGAGAGGTCGACCCACAAGCCGAGGCGTCGGACCGCGACGAGCGGTTCAACATCGAGCTCTTTGCGAAGCTCGGCGAGCTCGGCCTTCTCGGGGTCACAGTCGAGGAGCGATTCGGTGGCGCTGGCCTGGACCCCGTCGCTGCAGTGATCGTACACGAGGAGCTGTCGGCCGCCGACCCGGGGTTTGCGTTGGCGTATCTCGCGCACTCGATGCTGTTCGCGAACAACTTGCAGATCAACGGGAGCGACGCGCAACGGAGCAAGTACCTGCCCGACGCGTGCGCAGGCAAGAAGGTTGGCGGGATGTGCATGACCGAGCCCGGAGCAGGCACGGACGTGCTCGGTATGCAGACTTCCGCGGTCCGCGACGGCGACATCTACGTGCTCAACGGGGCCAAGATGTGGATCACCAACGGGGCGGTGACGGACACCGAGCTAGGCGACACGTTCCTCGTGTATGCCCGCGTGCAGGGCAGCCCGCGCAACCAGCTCTCGATGTTCATCGTCGAGAAGGGCTTCGCAGGCTTCAGCCTTGGCCAGAAAATCAAGGGAAAGCTCGGTATGCGCGCGTCGACCACGGCCGAGCTCGTGTTCGAGGATTGCCAAGTCCCCGCCGAGAACCTGGTGGGCTCTGAAGGCGCCGCGACACTTCACATGATGCGCAACCTAGAGCTAGAGCGCGTGACTCTCGCCGGGATGAGCCTCGGGATTGCCCGTCGATCGATCGAGGTCATGAATCGTTACGCGAGCGAGCGGACTTCCTTTGGCAAGCCACTTCGCGAGTTCGGCCAAATCCAGCGCTATATTTCACAGTCCTACGCCGAGTACATGGCGGGGCGGGCGTACACCTATTACACCGCCTCGGCGATGCGTTTGGACGAGCCCGGCCACCGCCTCGATTCCGATGGTGCAAAGCTGTTCACCTCCACGATGGCCAAGGACGTGGCCGACCGCGCGATTCAGGTACTCGGCGGCTATGGCTACGTAGCCGAGTACGCCGTCGAGCGACTGTGGCGCGACGCTAAGCTCCTCGAAATCGGCGGCGGTACGCTCGAAGCACACCAGAAAAACATGTGCAGGGAGCTCAGTCACACCGAACGCATTTTGTGAGGAACCACACATCCTCCCAGCTGCGCCCGGGTTTTGTCATCGCCTAAGTAGGCGACAGCTGTTTTGAGCCGCTATGCTGTCGCCTGTGACACTTCCCAAGGGGGGATAGGACGAAGTGACGCAAGAAGCCGAACCTACTGATCTACCCAAGCCGCCAGTCGACCTTCCGGTTCTCGGACAGTTCGCGGGTTACGATGTTCTCGGGCGCCTCGCACTCGGCGGAATGGCCGAGATCTTGCTTACGCGTCACGCCAACACCGATGGCGACCACCGCTTCATGGTGGTGAAGCGGATCCTTCCGCACTTCGAGCAGGACAATGACTTCGTCCAGATGTTTCTCGACGAGGCTCGCATCGGGATGCAGCTCAAGCATCCAAACATCATCCAGTTCCATCAGTTCGGAGCGGACGAAGGGTCGCACTTCATTGTCATGGAATGGGTCAACGGCGTGCCGCTGGGCCGGATGATTCGCAAGGCGCGAAAGACCGGCGGAGTGGGATTGCCAATCGCCATTCGCGTCGGCGTCGACGTGGCGCGCGCGCTCCACTACGCGCACATCGCGAACGACGAGCATGGCGAGCCGTTCAACATCGTTCACCGCGATGTGTCACCGCATAACATCATGATCAGCTACGCCGGCGCCGTGAAGCTGCTCGATTTCGGCATTGCGAAAGCTGACCACCGTGCGCACAAGACCCAGGCCGGCGTGGTCAAGGGCAAGTTCGCGTACATGGCGCCCGAACAATGCACGGCAGGTCAGGCTGACCATCGCTTGGATATCTTCGCGTTGGGCGTCTGTCTGTTCGAGACGCTCACCGGGCGGTCGCTCTACCGTCGGCAGACCGAGGCCGCGACGATGCGGGCCGTGATCATGGATCCGGTGCCGTCGCTCAAAGAGCGATTGCCCGATGTGCCCGACGAGCTCGACCAGATCCTTCAAAAAGCTCTCGCGAAAGAGGCCGACGATCGTTTCGCGACGGCCGAGGAGTTTGCCAACGAGCTCGAACGCTTCGGCAAGTCGACCCAGCAATTCGCTACACAGCGCGAGGTCTCCAACTTCATCCGGAAGGTCTTTCCCGAGGAGTTCACGCGAGGTCCGCGCGTCGACACCGTGCCCTTCGGCGCCTCGATCACGCTCGACATGCATCATGCGAAGGATTTGGATTCGTCGAAGTCCTATGTGTCGCAGATTCCCGGGGCAATTCGCGAGCTCGAGATCGACGGAGCAGGGGCTGGCCTCGACTTGGGGCACCTGCTCGACGCACCGATCGTCGCGCCGTTGCCTCCGCCTGACGCAGAGCCGGAGGCCGAGGGTGCTCAGCTCAGCCACGGCTCGACCCGGGATGCACCCAAGGCCGTTCCCCATCGGGCCAGACCCAAGGGCGGCTCGGTGGGCCCGAAACGGCCATCTCGTTCGGGTTGGAAGCAGTTCGCGATGCTGACGTTACTCCTGCTCGGCGGCACCGCCGTCGCCTACGACCAAACGGACGTCGTCAAAGACGCGTTTGGGAGCATCGAGGGCATGTTCGAGGACAAGGGGCCACCCGAGGTTGCGGTCGATGACAATCCGCTTCTTCGCGAGCACGGAGCGCGCATCCTGGTGGCGTCCTCGCCGCCCGGCGCGAAGGTGTTCTTGGATGGCAAGGAGCAGGGCGTGACGCCCGTGGCTTTGACGGGCCTGATGCATGGCGATTATCGGGTCCGCGTCGAAGCCCCTGGCTTTGCGTCCTGGGCGACCAAGGTCGAGGTGACGCATGGCGAGACCGTGGGCGTGATGGCTGGACTTCTGGGCAAGCAAGGCGGAGCGAAACCGGGCGCGTTCGGCCGTGTCAACATCGAAACGACGCCGCCGTCGGACGTCTACATGGCGGGCGATTTGATCGGACGCACACCCATGGAGACCGTCTACGCGCCAATAGGACGCGTGACGTTCGACTTCGAGCTGCCCGACGGCAGCACCGTCAGCCGTAGGGTCCGCATCAAGTCGGACGGTGTCGCGCGCGCGCGCTTCGACCTGAGCGACGTCCGGCGCTAGGCGCCGGCCTCTTCGCGCAGACGAACGTAGCTTTCATACCGTTCCCGATCGATGTCGCCTGCGTTCACGGCGTCGAGCACTGCGCATCGTGGCTCGTGCGTGTGGCTGCAACTCCGGAAGGCACATTGTTGGCGGTATACCGTGAACTCGGGGAAGCATTGATCGAGGTGCTCGATGGGCAGGGCCCAGGCACCGAGCTCTCGGATTCCGGGCGTGTCGGCGAGGAACCCCCCTTGGGGGAGGGAGTGCAGCGAGGCTACACGCGTCGTGTGGCGGCCTTTGCCATGGTGATCGCTCACGCTTGCGATGTTCAGCTCGAGGTCGGGCAAGATACGGTTGATTAGGCTGCTCTTGCCGACACCGGACGGACCGACGAACGCCGAGATCTTGCCCAGCAAGGCGGCCGCCAACTCGTCCATCCCGGCCCCCGTTGCCGCGCTCACGGTGAGGACCGGATACCCGACGGACTCGTAGGTTTTCTGCCAGTCCGCGTCGCCCGGTTCGCGAAGATCCGACTTGTTCATCACGACTACCGGCTGGATGCCTTGGTGCTCGGCAATGACCAGAAACCGGTCGAGAAGGCGCCTATTGAGAGGCGGTCGTCCGTGGCAGAACGTGATCATCAGCTGCTCGAGATTCGCTACGAGCACGTCCTCCTTTCTCGGTCCCCTACCTGGCTGTCTTCTGGAGAAGCGGCTCGCGCGGGGCAATACCTCCACGACGACGAAGCTCAGCTCGTCCGGCCGCGAGACCATCACCTGATCGCCGATGACGCAGAGGTCAGTCGTCCGCGGCGTATTCTTGAGCCGTCCGCGCACGCGCGCTTGCACGACGTCTCCGTCGATACGGACGTCGACGAATCCGGCGGTCGAGCGAACAACGAGGCCTTGCGTTGGGTCGGCCATGGTCAGCCCTGGCAGTTCGAGTCGGGATCTTTGGTGATCAAAGCGCGCAGCGAGTCCTGGTGGGCGAGCCAAGCATCGACGACTTCGTCCGGCGCTTCGTGGTCCCGAAGGGTTTCGAGCAAGATCTGTCGTCGGCGATCGAATTGACCGCCAAAGATACGGTGCGGGCGGTGGGCTTGGTCGAGTGCTCGACCGCTGTACTCGACCGATGCCCCGAGGTGATCGGCTGCATGTTCGTACTCGAAGCGCTTGATGCGGTTGCGGTCAGCGCGCGTGAAGAGGAACCCTATCATCATGTCGTCGAAGCAGCGGTCGACGAAGTCGTCGACGATCGCTCGAAGACTTGGCTCCGCACCAAGCTGTTCAAACAGGCTCATCCGCGCGATGACCCTGATGCAATGTAGAGAACCGATCAAGTTGGGTCGCCCGACGACGGGGCGGCGCTAGGTGAAGCGGCCGAAAACAGGGGCATCGCGAAGGAAAGGCACGAGGACAAGCGCGCTTCCGGTCGTCACGATGTAGTTCGCTCTTCCCCGGAGCCCCGAGATCGATGATTCTCTCATACCTCGATTGGGGTGGGCTTGCAGAAGCGTCTTCACGACAGCGAGATCTTACTCGACCTGGCTGCCAGCGATTTGCACGGTTTGGTCCAGCAGGCCTTGGACGAGCTCGTTCGTTGCGGGAAGCTGAGCGACCGTCAACGTCAGGCGATCAAGAGCACGCTCCGCGATCGGGGGGAGGGCGAGCTCCACGACCTCGGCGGTGGCGTGGGCGTTCTGCGGGTGCGGTATGAAGCCCAGGTTGGGGACGTCTACCGTTGCGCCTTGGTCCGCGTCCCCGAGGGCGTGCGCGCGAGTGACTATGAGAGGGTCCACTATGTCTGGCTGATCGTCGCCCCGTATGGCGCCTCGACTCCGTCCAACGAGGAGCTCGAGCCGTTCGGATGGATGCTGCACGACGAGCGATTCAGCGCGTCGATCATCGGCGCCAACGACCCGATGCAGGTGCTCGCGACCTACCAGTTGTATCTGGAGTATGTCGAGGCGCCCCCCGACGAACGTAGGCCCTCGCTCGTCTACGCCTACCCGAGCGTTCCGCCTCCCCAGCGCGGGTTTGCGTCGGGACTCGTCGCTGACGTTCGGCGGAAACTACCTTTCTATGCGAGCGACTTCGTCGATGGCTTCAACATCAAGGGCCTGGCAACGATTCTGTTCCTGTTCTTCGCATGCCTCGCACCCTCGATCGCGTTCGGCGGCCTTCTTGCATTCCTCACCGACGGAGAGATCGGTACGGTCGAGGCGATTTTGGCGACGGCCATAGGCGGCGTGACCTACGCGCTCTTTTGCGGGCAGCCCCTGACGCTTCTCGGCAGTACCGGTCCGGTTACCATCTTCTTGGCTCTGCTCTACGTCCTGTGTCGGCAGCTCGCTGTGCCGTTCCTGCCTGGCCTGTTTTGGATCGGTATGTGGACGGCCGTGCTCATGATGGTGTTGGCGCTGACCAACACGAGCCGCTACATCCGCTTCTTCACGCGCTTCACCGACGAGATTTTCGGCGCACTGATCGCACTGATCTTCATCACCGAGGCGCTCCGGGACATCTTTTCGGACATTTTCGGCACAGAGGTGCCGACGAATGGCGAGCTGCTCGCGCTGATCCTGGCGCTCGGGACGTACATGATCGCGCTGCAGCTCTCTCGCGTGAGGCAGAAGCCTCTTCTCACGAAAACAGTCAGAGAGTTCTTGGCGGACTTTGGGCCTACCATTGCGATCTTCGCGATGACGGCGGCGGCCTGGGCAATGCGGCCGATCGAGCTCGAGCACCTCGCGGTTCCCTACGAGTTCGCTACCACGAGCGGACGGCCCTGGCTGGTCAATCCGATGGAGGCACCGCCTTGGTTCTGGGTCGCGTCGATGCCCATCGCCGTCCTTGCCGCTGTGCTGCTTTTCTTGGATCAGAACATCACGGTGCGTCTCGTCAACAGTCCTCAGCACAGATTGAGGAAGGGTGCGGGTTACGACCTCGACATGGCCATCATCGCGGTGCTGGTCGCCCTCTGCGCCACCATCGGTTTGCCGTGGATCGTCGCCGCGACGGTGCGGTCGTTGAACCATGTTCGAAGCTTGGCGACCGTTCGGCATCACGCTCGGGGCGAGCACATCATCTCGGTGATGGAGAATCGCCTCACGCCCTTGGTGGTTCACCTGCTGATCGGTGGCTCGTTGCTTTTTCTAGGGCTGCTTCGAGAGATCCCCATGTCCGTCGTGTTCGGCTTGTTCTTATTCATGGGCATCGCGTCGCTCCGAGGCAACCAATTCGTCGACCGTCTCAAGTTGTGGGTCACCGACCCAACGCTGTACCCACCCACCCACTACATCCGACGCGTCTCTCGCACGGTCCTTCACAGCTTCACATTGATTCAGGTCGCGTGCCTGTCGGCGCTTTGGTTCGTGAAGGGGTCCGCTTTCGGAGTCCTGTTCCCGCTGTGCATCGCGCTACTCGTACCGATCCGTCGCGGCTTGGAGCGCGTTTTCAGTCAGAAAGACCTAGCGTTCCTGGATGCCGACGAGAATCCAGAGGAGGAGCAGTATCGGGAAATGGATTAGTGTAGGGTCAGCGTGATGCGAGAATGGCTGGAGCAGGAGCTGGGTGTAGCTCCGTGGGTGTTGGAGGGGGTTTTCCTACCCTTCCTGGCGTTCCTAGTGGTGCTGCTCCTTCGCGAACTGCTCCTGCTGTTCGTTGGGCGAAGGGTCGACGATGCGGAGCGCCGCAAAACGTGGCGCCGGGGGACACTCTGGGTGGCGCTCCCTCTGGCCATCTCGGCGGCGGCCGGTGCGTCCTGGGCTCGTCAGCAAAGTATCGCGCGCTCCATTGCCAGGAGGTCCGGGGAGATCGAGGAGGTGCAGACCTATCTTGGGTCTGGCACGAAGGTGATCGCCTACACCCTCCTCCTGCTGACGTTCCTCCTGATCATTCACCGGGCGTAT